>JAFVXX010000021.1 GCA_017500905.1 Clostridia bacterium | reverse complement strand
TAAAGCGCTTGTATCCAAATGCTAAGCTTGCAATTGGCCCTGCAGTCAAAAACGGATTTTATTACGACATCGATTTCGGTTGCGAAGTAACACCCGACGATTTGCCAAAAATTGAAGCAGAAATGGCAAAAATTGTAAAGGAAGATTGCAAGATTGTTCGTGAAGAAGTTTCATTGCAGGATGCCATTGCCATGTTTGAGGCAAGTGGCGACATTTACAAGGTAGAAATATTAAAGGAGCTTCCCGAAGGCAACGTTTCGTTGTACAGACAAGGCGAGTTTGTAGACTTGTGCCGTGGTCCTCACATGCCATCTACGGGCAAAATCAAGGCGTTTAAGCTTACAAGTATTGCCGGTGCATATTGGCGTGGCGACACCAAAAACAAGATGCTTACACGTATTTACGGCACGGCATTTGACAAAAAAGCCGAGCTTGACGAGTACCTTCTTCGCATTGAAGAAGCAAAGAAGCGTGACCACCGTAAGCTTGGCAGAGAGCTTGACTTGTTTGATATTTTGGACGAGGGCCCGGGATTTCCATTCTTCTTCCCCAAGGGCATGGTTTTGCGCAACAATCTGGAAGACTTTTGGCGTCAAGAGCATGCAAAGCGTGGCTACACCGAAGTAAAAACTCCAATTATATTAAATCAAGCGTTGTGGCATCGTTCGGGCCACTGGGATCACTACAAGGACAACATGTACGTTGTGGATATCGACGAAGAAGCTTACGCAATTAAGCCAATGAACTGCCCGGGTGGAATGTTAGTTTACAAGCGCAAGCCTCACTCGTACCGTGATTTGCCACAAAGAGTAGCCGAGCTTGGACTTGTACACAGACACGAGCTTTCCGGCGCATTACACGGACTTATGCGTGTAAGATGCTTTACTCAAGACGACGCACACATCTTTATGACACCGGAGCAAATCCAAAGCGAAATTGAGGGTGTAGTAAGCCTGATTGACAGCTTTTACACCGTGTTTGGATTCAAATACAAGCTGGAGCTATCCACACGTCCCGAGGACTCGATGGGCAGTGACGAGCAATGGAACATGGCAACCGACGCATTGAAGAGCGCATTGGAAAAGCTTGGCAAGGAGTACGAAATCAACGAGGGTGACGGCGCATTTTACGGACCAAAAATTGACTTCCACTTGGAGGACAGCCTTGGCCGTACGTGGCAATGTGGCACAATCCAACTGGATTTCCAAATGCCCGAAAGATTTGACCTAACCTACGTTGGACAAGATGGCGAAAAGCACCGTCCTGTAATGATTCACCGTGTAGTATTTGGCAGTATCGAGCGCTTTATTGCAATTTTGACCGAGCACTACGCAGGCGCATTCCCAACTTGGCTTGCCCCTGTGCAAGTAAAGGTTTTGCCAATTTCCGACGTCTTCCAACCATATGCAAAGCAAGTTTGCGACAGATTGGTCGAGGCAGGTATCCGTGCCGAGCTTGATGACAGAAATGAAAAAATTGGCTACCGTATCCGTGAAGCGCAACTTCAAAAAACACCTTACATGCTTGTACTTGGTCAAAAGGAGGCCGAAAGCAACACCGTTTCCGTGCGTGAACGTAAGGGTGGCGACCTTGGCGCAGTGCCAGTAGAAAAGTTTGTTGAAGATATCCTAAACGTAATCAAAACAAAGGCGTAAAAACTTAAATTTATTTAAAAAAATGTAGTAAAAAGGATTGACATTGTCGGTCCTTTTTGCTATAATAATCAAGGTATTTAAGCAGAAGGTTTTCTCACCGTATCGACAATTGCGTTGAACGGTCACACAATATTGTAAACTTGTTTTACGCTTGTAGTATGTGGTAGAGAGATTTTTCTGTACCACATTTTTTATTGTCAGAGGAGGACAACATTATCAAAGAGCTTCAAATCAACAACGAAATCCGTGACAAGGAGGTTCGTTTAATCGGTCAGGAAGGTCAACAGCTTGGTATTGTATCTGCATACGAGGCACAACGTATTGCTGATGATGAGGGCTTGGATTTGGTAAAAATTTCGCCAAATGCAAATCCACCGGTATGTAAAATAATGGATTACAGCAAGTACAAGTACGAGCAAAACAAAAAAGAAAAGGAAATGAAACGCAATCAAAAGACAATTGAAGTCAAGGAAGTTTGGCTTTCGATGACTATTGATATTGGCGACCTAAACACAAAAGCCAAAATTGCGTCTAAATTTATTGCCGATGGCAACAAGGTCAAGGCAACAATCCGTATGCGTGGCAGACAGCAAGCTTACGCACAACAAGGCGTAGAAGTAATGAAAAAGTTTGCCGAAATCCTACGTGACGTTGCAAAAATTGAAAAACAACCCACAACCGAGGGTAGAAATATTTCGATGGTTTTAGTGCCATTGAACTAACAACAAAAAAATCATTTTGGAGGAAAATATAATGCCTAAACAAAAATCACACAGCGCTTCCAAAAAGAGATTTGTCGTTTTGAAGGGCGGCAAAATCAAGCGCGCACAAGCAAACAAAAACCACAAGCTTGGTAAAAAGACAACAAAGAGAACACGCAATCTTCGCAGCACAGCTTACGTTGATCAAACAAGAGCAAAGACTGTAAAAAAGATGTTGCCATACTAATAGAGGGAGGTCAGTCAGATGAGAATTAAAAGAGGCGTAAACGCAGTTAAAAAGCGTAGAAAGATACTTAAAGCTGCCAAAGGTTACTTTGGTCTTAAATCCACCAACTACCGTATTGCGCGTCAAGCCGTAATGAAGAGCGGTAACTATGCATACGTTGGTAGAAAACTTCGTAAAAGAGATATGCGTAGTCTTTGGATTGCACGTATCAATGCAGCAGCACACGCTAACGGACTTTCCTACAGCAAATTTATGCACGGTTTGAAGGTTGCTAACGTAGAGCTTAACAGAAAGGTTTTGGCAGAAATTGCCGTTTCGGATGCAAAAGCATTTGCAGAGCTTGCTGAAACTGCAAAAGCAAACTTAAAATAATTTTTACGAATACAAAGCCTTTTATTTACTGTAAAAGGCTTTTTAGTTTATATGGTAATTACATCTAACACAAACAACCAAATAGCCTTGCTACGCAAGCTACATACGGATAAAAAGTACCGTGTTGCCGAGGGCAAGTACTGCATTGAGGGCGAGCGCCTTGTAAAGGAGGCAATTAGGTTTGGCAAACAAATACTTGCCATTTACGTTGCCGAGAGTGCGCAAGGCAAATTTGCCTTTGATACCAATTGCCCAACGGTGGTGGTTGCTGACAACGTGTTTGCATCCATCAGCCAAACTGTAAATTCGCAAGGGGTAATTGCAGTTGTTGCATTGCCAACGGCAAATTTATGTGCACCACAAGGCAAGTGCCTGATTGTCGAAAACTTGCAAGATCCGGGCAATCTTGGTACGCTTTTGCGTACTGCAGTTGCAACAGGCTACAACGATGTGTACTTGTGCAATTCGACCGACGTATATGCCCCAAAGGTAATCAGGTCGGCAATGTCGGCACATTTTGCGCTTAATTTGCACTTTGGCACAATCAGTCAAGTATTTGACGTGGTAAGCCCTGTTTGTCAGATAGTTTGCGCCGATATGGACGGCACAAACGTGTTTGACTTTGTTGCAACAAAGCCCGTTGCATTGGTGCTTGGTAACGAGGGCAACGGCTTGACACAATTTGCCAAGCAAAACTGTCACAATGTAGTAAGCCTACCAATGAAAAACAACTTAGAGTCGCTAAACGTAGCAGTTGCAGGTAGTGTGTTGATGTATTTACTGTAAACAAAAGGGAGATTAGTATGTCCGGACATAGCAAATGGAACAATATCAAAAACAAAAAAGCAAAGGGCGACGCTGCTCGCTCCAAAATTTTTACAAAGCTTGGTCGTGAAATTGCCGTAGCAGTAAAGGCAGGTGGACCAGATATCAACAGCAACAGCAAGTTGTACGACGTAGTGCAAAAGGCAAAGGCAAACAACATGCCCAACGACAACATTACTCGTAGCATCAAAAAGGCAAGTGGCGAGTTAAACACCGTTGACTACACCGATATGCTTTACGAGGGCTACGGCCCAGGTGGTAGCGCAGTTGTTGTAGAGTGCCTAACCGACAACAAAAACCGTACTGCAGGCGACGTTAGATGTGCATTTGACAAGCACGGTGGTAGCCTTGGTACGTCCAACAGCGTAACATTTATGTTTGATCGCAAGGGTGTTGTAGTTGCCGAAAACGTAATTGGATTAGACGAAGACACAGCGTTTGAGCTTGCAATCGAAGCAGGCGCAGATGACGTTCTTGTAGAAGATGGCATTGTAGAAATGTACTGTGACATGGCAACCTTGCCGGGTGTAAGAGATGCCGTAGTTGCAAAGGGGCTAAACCTTGTTTCTGCCGAAATGAGTTGGTTGCCTCAAAACATGGTTACACTTGATGGTGACAACCTTGTCAAGTTTCAAAAGATGCTTGATATGCTGGAAGACAGCGACGACGTTCAAAACGTTTTCCACAACGCTGATCTTCCCGAAACTGAAGAGGAGGACGAATAGTGATTACCGTTAGAGAAAATTGCGTGCTTGCGAAACAAGCCGCGCCCTATCTTCTCTCGCTCACTACTGCCCAAAAGAACGAAATGCTTTCGCATATTGCTAAAGCGCTCGTTTCTCGCGCGGATGAAATTATTTCTGCAAACAAGATTGACCTTGAAACCAACGCCGAAAAGCCTAAGCATATTCTTGACCGTCTTATGCTAAACGAAACGAGAATTGCAGGTATGAGTGAAGGGCTTTTGAAACTTATCGAACTTGACGACCCCGTGGGCGAAGTCGTTGACGATTATCAAAATTACGCTCAACTTAATATTAAAAAAGTTAGAGTTCCTTTTGGTGTTATCGGAATAATATACGAGGCTCGTCCCAACGTTACAGTTGACGCTATCGGACTTTGTTTAAAGACGAGTAACGCTGTAGTGTTACGCGGTAGTCGCGATGCGGTTGAGTCTAACAAGAAATTAGTTGCAATTATCCAAGAAACGCTTGAAAACAACGGATTTAAGAGTGATTTTATTCAACTTGTTCTTGACCTTTCTCACGAAAGTTCATCTGCAATGATGACTGCTCGTGGACTAATTGACGTACTTATCCCGAGAGGATCTGCGCGACTTATTCAAGCAGTCGTTGAAAATTCTACCGTTCCCATAATTGAAACGGGCACGGGTAATTGTCACGCTTACGTGCACGAAAGCGCCGATAAGGATATGGCTATTAAACTTATTCATAACGGAAAACTGCGTAGATTAAGCGTATGTAATGCAACCGAGAGTATTTTGATTGACGAAAGCGTATATAAAAAGTTCCTTCCTGATATTATCGCTGATCTTACGAAAAACGGAGTAATCGTGTACGGCTGCGAAAAAACTTGTAGCGTTTGTGATGGCGTAACTCCTGCAACTGACGAAGATTATGCAACCGAATATCTTGGACTTGCTATTTCGTGTAAAGTCGTAAAGGATTATAAAGAGGCGGTTGAGCATATCAATAAATATGGCTCGTCGCATAGTGACACTATTATTGCAAAAGACGAGAGCGCGGTTGCGTATTTTCAACGCTACGTAGATAGCGCGGCGGTATACCACAACGTATCAAC
>JAFVXX010000020.1 GCA_017500905.1 Clostridia bacterium | reverse complement strand
GGATGACAATCAGCTTGCCTATCTGTTGCAAAAGGTTGCAAACAGCGGCGTGCACAACGTCAATTTGGTTACGCCGCAGCACTACTCGGATGTGATTGCTCGGGCGCTAAGCAAGGTCAAGCACAAGCTGCCTGTACCTGTTGTCTACAACACCAACAGCTACGAAAGTGTGGGGGCATTGTCTAATTTGGACGGCCTAATTGACGTGTATTTGCCCGATTTCAAGTTTGTAGACAGCAGCCTGTCGCAACAGCTTTGCGGTGCAGCCAACTACTTTGACGTGGCAAGCAAGGCGGTTTGCGAAATGCTTCGTCAGCAACCGATCAACACGTTTGACGCCAACGGCATTTTGCAGCGTGGCGTAATTGTAAGGCATCTGGTCATCCCCGGTCAAACGGAGGACAGCAAAAGGGTGCTGGACTTTTTGGCAAGCGTAGACAAACAAATGCTTGTCAGCGTGATGTCGCAATTTTTTGTTGCACAGTACGACAACGACTACCCGTTTCTTAATCGCAAGCTTACTCAGAGGGAATACGACAACGTTGTGGACTACTTTTTCAACGTTGGTCTTGTCAACGGATACATGCAGGACGTATCCAGTGCAACCGAGGATTACCTTCCAACCTTTGACACTCAACACGTATTAGACTTTTTGTACGGAGAGATTACTAAATGAAATCGACTTCGCTTTGGCAATTGTTTTGGACATTTTTTAAAATTGGGGCTTTCACCTTTGGTGGAGGCTGGTCGTTGATTGCCGTCATGGAGGAGGAAGTTGTTGTAAGGCGCAAGTGGGCAACGCCCGACGATATGCTGGAAATGCTGATTATTTCCGAATCCACTCCCGGCGTAATTGCCGTCAACATGGCAACCTCCATAGGCTACCGTCAGCGTGGCTTTTGGGGAGCGTTGGTTGCAACGATGGGCGTGGTTGTGCCCTCCTTTGTAATCATTTCGGCATTGTCATTCGGACTGGAGGCGTTGGCGCAAAACAAGTGGTATCAGGCTGTGTTTTACGGCATACAGGTGGGCGCAATCGTGCTGATACTAAATGCCTTTTTGAAGCTGTTTAAGCAGCTGGAAAAAAATGCATCCAACCTGATAGTCATGGTCGTTGCCTTGTCTGTGTCGCTGTTTACCAACGTCAACGTGGTGTTTGTAATCATTGCAGGTGCAGTATTTGGCATACTTGTCAACTGTGTATTTAACAAAAACAAAAGGCTACCTGCCGAGGCTGTGGGCGAAGCCACCAAGAAGGAGGACGAGTGATGCAATTTCTTCTTCTGTTTTGGGAATATTTTCAAATAGGCTTGTTTACCATTGGCGGAGGCTACGCAATGCTTCCCATGGTGCAACAGGTGGTGGAGCGCAACGGATGGATGACTCAAGCCGAGCTTATTGGCTTTGTGGGCATTGCCGAATCCACCCCCGGCCCTTTTGCCGTCAATCTTGCCACCTTTGTGGGTATGGAGGTAGGTAAAGCAACCTCAATGGGGGTGTTTGGTGGCATTTTGGGTGCGTTTGTTGCAACCTTTGCCGTGGTGCTGCCCTCCTTTGTAGTAATTTTGATTGTAACTAAGCTGTTTATAAAATTTAAGGAAAACAAATACGTCAACGGAGCAATGTCCGGCATCAAGCCGGTGGTAGTGGGGCTTATTTTGTCTGCAGTGCTTACTATAGCCTTTGCAGTAGTTTTTCCAAAGCTACAATTTGACAGCATCAACGCAGAGGGCTTTAGCGAGTTTAGATATGTTTCGCTGATTATGTTTGCAGTGTTGTTTGTGATTTCACGCATCAAGTTTGGCAAAAAGCGCATCCACCCTATATTGATTGTAGTGCTTTCGGCAGTAATGGGAGTAGTTGCATTTGGCTTTTTCAATTTGCCACGTTGACAGTAGGGGGTTTTATGAAAAACGACGTTCAAAATCGTAAAAAATGGTTTAAAAACCTAAAAAAAATACTTAAGGTGTTTATCAAAAAGCCTGAGCATTTGTACTTGGGTGACAAAATTGATCAACCCAGCTTGATACTTAGCAATCACGTCGGAGCCTCCGGACCACTCAACATTGAATTATATTTGGACACTCCCTTGCGCTTGTGGGGCACCTACGAGATGAATTCCGGCTTAAAAAGCGTGTACAAGTACCTTTCGTACACCTATTTTCACAAAAAGAAGCATTGGAATTTGTTTTGGTCCAAGCTGTTTTGCTTGATTGCAGCGCCCTTGCTAAATTTGTTTTACAAGGGACTCCGACTCATCCCCAGCTACCCCGATGGACGCCTGCGCTCCACCCTTAATCTTGGTGTCGAAACGTTGCAGAATGGCGAAAGCGTCGTAATTTTTCCCGAGGACTCGTCCAACGGCTACTTTACAACGCTTACCAAGTTTTACTCGGGCTTTTTGCTGTTTGCCGACGTTTGTCACAAAAAGGGCGTTGACGTGCCAATTTACGTAACGTATTTTCGCAAAAAGGAAAAAACCTTGGTAATCGACAAGCCTGTGCTGTATTCCGATTTGCTCAAGCAAAACAAATCCAGGGATGAAATCGCTTCCGAGTTTTTGCAAAGATGCAATCAACTGGGCAGCATGCCACTTCACGAGCTTACTCAACAAACTGCATAAAAGCACAAAAACGGACTATGTGATAGTCCGTTTTTTTTAGTTTGCCCGTGCAATGCTGTCAACTGCCTCAAGCAAAGCATCCACCTCTTGGGCTTTGCTGTCAAAGGCAAGGCTTGCACGCACTACACCCGTTGACAGCGTGCCAAGGTGCTGATGCATCAACGGCGCACAATGCAAGCCCGTGCGTGTGCAAATGCCGTAGCGCTGCGACAGGACGTCGCCTACCACGCCCGAATCCAGACTTGCCACGTTGAAGGCGACAATACCGTTGTCGTTTGGCTGTGAGTAGATTGTTGCGCTTGGTATAGACTTCAGTCCGTCCAACAGGCGCTTTTGCAGGCTTTTGATATGCCTGCTGCCCTCCTCAAAGCCTTTTACCCACCACGAAACAGCAGCGTTTGCAACCAATATTGCAGGCATATTGAGAGTGTCACTTTCCAGCCCTTCGGGTAGGGATGTTGGTTGAAATATGCTGTTGCTTTCGCTACCCGTACCCCCGTAAACAACGGGACGAGGTGGCTTGCTTGTGTCAAACACCAGCACTCCACAGCCCTGTATGCCGTGCAGGCCCTTGTGAGTGGGAAATGCCACCATGTCAAGTCGGTCCTTGGTCATGTCAACTAAGGTGTAGCCAACAGCTTGGGCGCAATCGCACAAAATTAGCACGTCATCCTTGACCTGCTTGACGGCACGGCTAAGTTTACCCACCTGCTGCATTGTGCCCGTCACGTTGGATGTGTGGTTGATTGCCACCATGTAGGTGTTGGGGCGTAGTGCGTTTATCAAACTTTGGGGATGTATTTGTCCGTTTTCTTGAGGACGCACAACCGACACATCCACAATGCCACGCCTCTGTAGCTGTGCAAGGGGGCGTAGCACCGAGTTGTGCTCGGTTACGGTAGTAATTACGTGCCCTTTGCGTCTTGCCGTGCCCAGTATGGCAAGATTGAGCGCAGTCGTGCAGTTTTGGCTGAATACAGCCGTGCAGTTGGTT
>JAFVXX010000019.1 GCA_017500905.1 Clostridia bacterium | reverse complement strand
TGGTGCGCACGCAAGCACTGCCGTTGTGATGGCATCCATATTGGTGGGCACCTCATCGGCGACACTCAAAGAGTATACCCCAAACGTATTTTTTACTGCGTCTACAATTTGTTCAAGAAAGTTTTCATCAAATTGGCTGACAACGTATCTGCCTGAGGTGTGAGACAGGCAGTAGTCGAAGTCCTGCAAGTTTCGTTTGATGTTGTTTACAAGGGCACGCTCAAAAAAGCCACGATTTTTGCCCTTGAGATGAATTTCCGAATATCTAATTAGTACTACTTTCATCACTATTTTACTCCCATTGTTTTTCTTAGAGAATTGACGTTTTTGACAAGAGCATTACACAATGCTTGTACTTGCTCGGTTGTGTTGTATTTGGAAAAACTTATGCGTAAAACACCTTCGGCATATTGATTTTCCAGCCCTATTGCGCCCATTACACGGCTAACCTTGCTTTTGGAGCTACAAGCAGAGCCTGTACCTACCAAAATACCGTCCATTTCCAACATACGTAACAAAACTTCGCCCTTGATACCACTAAATGCAACGGAAAATATTGCAGGCGACACGTCAGTTGAGCAGTTGAGTTTTGCGCCAAGTGGAGCTACTGCATTGGTTAGCATTTGCTTGTAAGCAGCAAAAGCTTTGGTGTTGCTTGGCACGTTTTGTACTGCATTTTGCACTGCTGTGGCAAGAGCTACGCAGCCGGCAACGTATTCCGTGCCCGAGCGAAAGCCGTTTTCTTGACCACCACCAACAATCAATGGGTTGACGTTGACACCATTTTTTACGTACAAGCAGCCTGTACCCTTGGAGCAATGGATTTTGTGTCCGGAAAAGGTGTACAAATCTACACCAAGGCTTTTTATGTTGACGGGTATTTTACCTACTGCCTGAACACCATCCGAAAAGGTGATTGTTTGATTGTTTTTTGCCTTGACAAGCGAGTTTAGCAGCTTTACGTCGTTTACTGCGCCCGTTTCGTTGTTGACGTGCATAAAGCACGCAAGCAAAGTGTTGGAATCGACGCACGACACAAAGTCGTCCACGTCAATGTGTCCGTCGGACGTTGTTTTGGCAATTTTGACCTCGACTCCACGATTTTTAAGCTGCATTACTGCGTTGTATACGGCCGAGTGCTCGCTTGCAGTAACCACAACATTGCCTTTTTTGTTTTTAACTGCGCCCAAAATTGCCGTGTTGTCAGCCTCGGTGCCACCTGATGTAAAATACAGCTCTCGTGGGAATACTCCAAGCAGCTTAGCAATGCGTTGGCGTGCATTTTCGACGTCATTTTTGACCATCATGCTGACGTTTGTAAGAGCTGACGGATTGTAAAACGCTTCTACGTGGTATTTGTTTAATATTTGCAACACCTCGTCATCTACTCGTGTAGTTGCGCAGTTGTCAAAATAGTAGTACATAGCTTGCTTAAGAGTAACAACCGTTACTCCACTTTCTCCTTCTCCGTATTTTCCCAGCCTAAACTCTGCTACGTTTGGGTGAGATTTGAGGTGCTGATGGATACCTGCACGCAAGCGACCTGTGCCCATTCCGTGGATTACCCACACTTGAGACAATCCACTTAGCACTGCTGCATCAATAAATTCGTCCAAATTTGCAATGGCTTCGTCTACACGCTGACCAAGCAGGTTGATTTCGTTTGAAAGCGAGCGTGCAGCAACCTGTGTTTTAGCTTTACTTGCACCTCCATACTTGCGCTCGGTGCGTTGCTTTTCGACCTTGCTGACAAACAAATCGGCTGCGGCCACCGTTGCAGATATGCTGCCTGCCTTGACAATTACTTTGTCTTTATTTTTGATTTCGGCAACCTTTACTTGCACTCCAAGCTTTTTGCTGAATACAACGTCACCCACCTTGAGGGTGTCAAGGTTG
>JAFVXX010000181.1 GCA_017500905.1 Clostridia bacterium | reverse complement strand
GGTTTACAAACATAATGTGTATTATTGGTGGAATTGCTGTGGTAGTTGGTGGAACTTGGTTCTCACAGGGCATGTTGAAGTTTTTCCAAAAAGGTACCCGCATAGCTTAAATGCATACAGCACTCGGTTTCGAGTGCTGTTTTTTGTTTACAAGCCTATTTACTTTTAATTTGCGTTGTGGTATAATTGTACTACAAATACTCAAATTAATGGGGGTAATTATGAAAAATGATAAACGTTTTGTAAAAGTCTATTCGCAAGGCTCAGATTTTAATAAATATGTAGAGATTTTTGTGGACACACAAACAGGAGTAAACTATTTGTGGTGTAAATCAGGCTATGGAGCAGGATTAACCGTTTTGTTGGATAAGGACGGCAAGCCCGTAATTACCCCAACGGAAAAGTAAAAAGGAGAATCTTTTATGACTAAACCAAACATTGCAATTATCGGTGGCGGTGTAGCAGGGCTTACTGCTGCAGTGTACGCATCAAGGGCAAACGCAAGCGTAACAATTTTTGAAAAGTACGGCTTGGGTGGACTTACTGCAACAATAGATAAAATCGAAAACTTTCCTACCTACAACGTTGTCAACGGCTTTGACTTGACGCAAAACCTTGCTAACCAAGTAAAACTGCTTGGTGCAAATATTGTTTTGGAGCAGGTCTTAGACGTCAAAAAGCAAGCTGACGGCACCTTTGAGGTGGTAACAAACAAGCAAAACTACCTTTTTGATGCAGTAATTGTTGCAACAGGTACTAAACACGGCAAGCTTGGCATAGAATCTAACTACGTTGGCAAGGGCGTCAGCTACTGTGCAACGTGCGACGGCAATTTCTACCGTAACGCAGACGTTGCAGTGGTGGGCAACACCAACAGCGCCGTAAAGGAGGCGTTGTATCTTGCAGGGCTTTGCAAAACCGTTTATCTAATATACAACGGCAATTTGCAGGGCGACGAGGTGGCAATTGGCCAACTAAAAGGCTACGCAAACGTACAATTTGTGTCAAACAGCGTAGTGACGGGACTTGTTGGCGATGACTTTTTGGAGGGCGCAGTTGTCCACAACGTGGAGGACGGCACAAGCACCAGCTTGGCAGTAGAAGGGTTGTTTGTTGCAGTTGGCAGCAAGCCGGAAACGGAGTTTTTGGCAGGCATTGGTGCGCAAATGGTCAACGGCTTTGTCATGGTGGACGACAGGTGTCAAACTTCGGTGGAGGGATTGTTTGGCGCAGGCGACGTAACCAACGGAACACTTAAGCAAATTGTAACGGCCTGTGGCGACGGCGCAAAGGCAGGCAGCTTTGCCGTAGTTTACGCCAAAAAATTGCTTGCAAGCAGGTAACAAAACTGAAGCACCAAAGAAGGCATTTTGTAAAGGAGAGTAAAATGAACTTTTTTGGTACGGATGGCATTAGAGGCACTTATGGCAGTACGATTTTCGATCGTACTGCCTTTTTGCTGGGCAAAAGCCTTGCAATCAGCGTCGACAAGGCGTTGGTGGTGGTAGCACGGGACACACGCCAATCAGGCCCCAGCCTTGCAGAAAGTCTTGCAAGCGGCATCTACAGCGAGGGTGGCAACGTAATTGATTTGGGCATATTGCCCACCAATGCAGTAAGCATGTTTGTGCGCAGATACGGTGCAGACTTTGGTGTGATGGTAAGCGCAAGCCACAATCCCCCTTGCGACAACGGGCTTAAGGTGTTTGACAAGTACGGAATCAAGATTTGTCCCACCGTGCAAAAGCAGCTGTCTGCCATCATGGCAAAGGCAAAGCCACGCAATTTTGTTCCCTGCCAAATTGACGGACGGGACAACAAGGCGCAGCAGGACTACGCAAGGCTGATTGCCTCGGAGGTGGATGTCGACCTTGGTGGTATGCCTATCTACGTGGATTGTGCCAACGGTGCAGGCTACGAGGCTGCAAAAAAGATTTTTGAGGCAAAAAACGCCAACGTCACTTGCTTTTTTGACAATCCCAATCAGCCCATAAACGTCAATTGTGGGGCAACGCACCCCCACGTTTTGGGGCAAATGTGCCAACGTGACGGTATCAGGCTGGGCTTTTGCCTTGATGGCGATGCCGACAGGCTGGTGGCAATTGAGGATGGCAAGGTGGTGGATGGAAACGCATTGATGTTTGCCCTTGCCAAGTACCTTTGTCAGCAGCAAGCCCTTTTGGGCAACGTGGTGGTGGGAACCATTGTTACCAACGGAGGTCTGCAAAACGCCCTTCAAGGCATTGGCTGCAGGCTGCTACGCTCTAAGGTGGGGGATGCCAACGTGTTTGCCTTGATGAAGCAAACGGGCGCTGTGCTGGGTGGCGAGGAAAGCGGGCACGTAATCTTTGGCGACAAGCAAACGGGCAGCGACGCTCTGCTTACAGCTTTGGTAGTAAGCAAAATTTTTGTGCAAACGGGCAGCATTTTGTCCTATTGCAGCGACTATGTCCCCCTACCAACTGCCAAAGACAGCATAGTAGACGCTGCAGTCGTCAATCTGGATGCCGTGGCAGAGCGTGTTGGCAGGCTGTATCCCAACTGCCGCATTGTGCTTAGGCAAAGTGGTACCGAAAACGTAGTGCGTGCTTACGTGGAGGGCGACGACTGTCACAAAGCCCTTTCTGAAATACAAAAAAGCCTAAAAACTTAGTAGTTTACAACTACTAATTGGTTGGTACGGGTTGACAAAAGGCTTCAAAAGTATTACAATCTTGCTATGACTAAACTACTTTTGAAATTGTTTGTAAAAAATCACAAGGACGTAGCAAACGATCAAGTGCGAGAAAGCTACGGTAAACTAAGTGGCATAGTAGGCATTTTGCTCAATTTGCTGCTTGCTGTTGGAAAAATAGTGGTGGGCGTGCTGTTTGGCCTGATTTCCGTCACGGCAGACGGTCTAAACAACCTTACCGACTGTGGAAGCAACGCTGTGTCTCTTATAAGCTTTAAGCTGTCCAACAAGCCTGCCGACAAGGAGCACCCCTACGGCCATGCCCGTATCGAATACGTTGCATCTATGATTGTTGCCTTCATCATATTGATGGTAGCCTTCGAATTGGCAGTTGAGTCGGTCAACAAAATATTCAACCCCAAGCCAATGGAGTTTAGCTGGGCAATCGTGGCTGTTTTGGCTGTATCCATTTTGGCAAAGTTGTGGCTGTTTGCCTTCAATCGTAAGCTGGGCAATACAATTGGCTCAACGCTTCTAAAGGCAACGGCAACCGACTCGCTGTCCGACTCCATTGCTACAACTGTGGTGCTAATTTCGGTAATCGTTGCGAATTACTTCAAAATTGCGCTGGATGGCTACATGGGCTGCCTTGTTGCCGTTGTAATTGCCATTGCCGGCATCAACGTGCTTAAGGACACCATGAACGACCTTCTTGGCAAATCACCCGAGCCCGAGCTTATTAAGCAAATCCACGACAGAATTATGTCCTACAGGGAGGTGTACGGCGTGCACGACCTGGCAGTACATAATTACGGCGCAAACAAGTACTTTGCAAGCGTCCACGTCGAGGTGGATGCCGACGTGCCCGTGATGGAAAGTCACGACGTAATTGATCTAATCGAGCGAGATTTTGCCCAAAACACCAATGTCGAGCTGGTAATTCACCTCGATCCAATTGCCGTCAACGATCCCGAAACCAAGGTGTTTAGAGCACGTGTGGAGCAAATGGTAAAATCCATTGACGCCACCTGCAACATCCATGATTTCAGGATGGTAAAGGGTGTGACGCACACCAACCTTATTTTTGACGTTGCCGTGCCTTACGATTGCAAAACGTCCTTGTTAGACGTCAAGCAACAAGTAGAAGATCAAGTTCGCAGCTGGGAGGACGGCGACTTTTACGCAGTAGTTATGGTAGAAAATCAGCTGTAACAACGTTGGATGGCAGCCGACCAATCAATAAAAATCACCTTTAAACAAGCTCTGTCGTTTGGCAGAGTTTTTTTTATTGTAAAATAAAAAAATTGCGCAATTGCCCCAAAAAAACTGCCATTGGCATTGACTGAAGGCCGCAGTTGTGATACAATGATATTTAACAAAAAACAAGGAGAATTTACTAATGAGTAAAGCCGATTTGATATTTATACAAAACATGCGAAACATCATCGACAACGGATTTTCCGACGAGCATTTGGACGTGCGTCCACGTTGGCTGGATGGCGTACCTGCACACACCAAAAAGTGCTTTTGCATTGTCAACAGGTACAACCTTGCCGAGGAGTTTCCCATCATCACGCTACGAAAAACAGCATTTAAGTCGGCCATTGACGAAATTTTGTGGATCTGGCAGAAAAAAAGCAACAACGTAAACGAGCTCAACAGTCACATTTGGGACAGCTGGGCGGACGAAACGGGCAGCATTGGCAAGGCGTACGGCTACCAGTTGGGAGTCAAGCACAAGTACAATGAGGGCTGGTTTGACCAGGTTGACCGTGTATTGTACGATTTGAAGCACAACCCACAAAGCCGTCGTATCATGACAAACATCTACGTGCATCAGGATTTGTCCGAAATGCACCTTTACCCATGCGCATACAGCGTCACCTTCAATGTTGCTGATGGCAAGCTTAATGCCATTTTGAATCAACGCTCCAACGACATGGCCGTTGCCAACAACTGGAACGTTGTTCAGTACGCAGTGCTGGTACACATGCTTGCACAAGTAAGCAACTTGGAGGTAGGTGAATTGGTGCACGTCATTGCCGACGCTCACATCTACGACAGGCACATCCCTGTTGTAGAAAACATGCTTAAAAACCCTGTTTACCCTGCTCCAAGGTTTGTAATGAACAAGGAAGTCACCGATTTTTACAAGTTTACGGTGGATGACTTCAAGCTGGAGGGCTACGAAGCAACACCACTTAAAGAAAAGTTGGAGGTGGCAGTGTAATGAAATGTATCGTTGCAGTAGACAAGCTTTGGGGCATTGGCAAGAAAAACGACCTGCTTTTTCGCCTACCCTACGACCTAAAGGAGCACTTTAAGCCACACACTCTCAACAAAGTTGTAGTAATGGGTGCAAACACCTTTTACTCGTTGCCAAAGGGCGCATTGCCCAACCGAATCAACGTTGTGTTGGACCACACCGGCACACAGCACGCAGGCGCAACAACCGTCACGACACTTGACCAACTATTTGAACATTTGCAGCAATACAACACCGATGACGTGATGATCATTGGTGGCGCAACGGTGTACAAACTTATGTTGCCATATTGCGACACGGCGTATATCACCAAGGTAGATGCCGATGGCGAGGCCGCGGTGTTTTTCCCCAATTTGGACGAAATGCCCGAGTGGAATTGCGTTGAAGAAAGCGACGTCGTTGTAGACAACGGCTATC
>JAFVXX010000180.1 GCA_017500905.1 Clostridia bacterium | reverse complement strand
GGTGCCCGCTGTGTGTTGAGCAATTGGGACGTCTACGTGTTGTGAGGAAAGTACTTCGTTACATACCGTGCAGCGTGTAACAAGATCGTAGCTACCTGCGCCTTGACAGGTTGCTTCAACGACGTTTTCTTGTACAGGGGTGCCCGCTGTGTGTTGAGCAATTGGGTCGTCTACGTGCTCGGTGTTTAGTACTTCGCCACATACCGTGCAGCGTGTAACAAGGTCGTAGCTACCTGCGCCTTGACAGGTTGCAGGGGTTTGGTTTTCCTTAGTAGGCTCGCCTGCTACACAAGCGCTAAGCTGGTAGTGGGTGGTTTTTTCGTAACCACATACACAACGCTCTACCTTGTGGCCTGCTGCTTCAC
Organism: Clostridia bacterium; assembly: GCA_017500905.1. Classification (GTDB taxonomy): domain Bacteria; phylum Bacillota; class Clostridia; order Christensenellales; family CAG-314; genus RGIG5495. The sequence continues at coordinate 23,669 of JAFVXX010000180.1, read as the reverse complement.
AGGTGGATTCAACGTCCTCTACCACCTTCATATCGTGGGCTTCTTCGTTGAAAAACTCGCCGCAATCAGCACATTTGTATTGGTGTCCGTTTGCATTGAATGTGTATTCGGTGCCTACAACGTGCTCGTGGCCACAGCCAACGACTACAAGCGCCAAACACAAAACCAACGTAAGAGTTAGTAATGCAATGATACTCTTTTTCATGCTTTTTCTCCTTATAAAAAATCAATAAAGTGCTTTATAAATGTAAAGCTACTTATATTGTAGCACTTCAATAAAAAAAATCAATACCCCAATTTTTTATTTTAGCACAAAAATGCATTATTAGATGTTGAAAACTTGCAGGTTGTGTGATATAATTTAGTAACTATTTGTGGTAAATATGCCTGCAAAAAACTTATACTAAGGAGTAACAAACGTGAATCAAAAGCAACTTAAAAAGATATTTAACGACACGGCTTACGTGCATACCGGTGGCAGCGAACAAGAGCTTAAATGCGCCAACTACCTAATTGATACCTTGGCAAGCTGGGGGCTACAAGCAAGCCTGCAACCATTTGAGGTGCAACGTGCAAACGTACACAGCGCAACCTTGACGGTGGACGGCAAAAGCCTGCCTTGCAAGGGGTACAGCCTTTGCGGAAGTGGCAAGGTAGAGGGCGAAATATATTACCTCCCTCACAACGACAAGCATGCGCTATCCAAATGCAAGGGCAAAATTGTTGTGCTGGACGGCTTTGTTGGATACTGGAAGTACAACGACGTGGTAGACAACGGCGCCATTGGCATAATCAGCTACGACGGCAACGCAAACTACGCCGATTGCGACGTTGACGCACGAGAGCTTCGCCCACACGTATCAAACGGACGCAAAATACTGGCTGTCAACGTCAATGCCAAGACAGCCATCAACATTGTACAAAACGGCAAATACGCCACCATCGAGGTTGAGCAAGACGAGTTTGTCTGCAACAGCCACAACGTAGTGCTTGATATACCCGGCAAGCTGGATAAAACAATCCTCCTTACGGCGCACTACGACACCACGCCACTGTCCGTTGGTAGCTACGACAACATGACGGGCAGCGTTGCTTTGCTTGACATTGCAAAGACATTTGCAGGCACCACTCCCAACCACAGCCTACGCTTTGTTTGGTGTGGCAGTGAGGAGCGTGGACTGCTTGGCAGCAAGGCCTACTGCAAGCTTTGCGAGGATCAACTGCCAAGCCACGTGCTTAACGTCAACGTTGACATGATTGGCAGCATAATGGGACACTTTGTGGCTTGCTGCTCGGCAGAGGATGCTCTTGTAAGCTACGTCAAGTACATGGCAGACGAGATGGGCTTTTCGCTACGCAGCTACCAAGACGTATACTCCAGCGACTCTACGCCACTTGCCGACAAGGGCGTGCCTGCAGTATCCTTTGCACGCCTTGCACCCACCAACACAGCCACCATACACAATCGCTACGACACAGTCAAGGTGCTTGATATGAAGCGCTTGCAGGATGACATCGCCTTTGTGACAGCCTTTGTTGCCCGTATGGCAAATGCCGAGCGTTGCCCTGTCGAGCGTGACATCCCCGACGCTGTAAAAGACAAGCTGGACAAATACTTGTGCAGAAAGCGCTAAACAACAGCCTTTCCACCTTGGGCTTTCAATAGTGAAAGCCCGTTTTTATTGAGCAAAAATAAACAAATGGTATTGACAAATTTGTTTTTAGTAGTACAATAGAGATATAAAATATATAAAGGGGGCTGTTTTATGGGATTTTACAACGACAATATCAAAAAGTTTACAAAGCTTAGACAAGACAAAAAATGGACGGACTGCCGTCAGCTTGCCGAAAAAGGCTGGCAAACAACGGGTGACTACGATTGCTTGCATTTGCTTGGCGTAGATTACTACCGTGGACTTTCCACTACAACCGACTATGCAAGGGCGTTTCAAATTTTTGACGAAGTAGTCAAAAAAACTCCCGAAAGCTGCCGTGGCGAAATATATGGCGACGCCAACATGTATCTTGGCATGTGCTACTACTTTGCCGAGGGTGTCAAGCGTGACGTGCAAAAGGCAATTGACTACCTAAACGTAGCCTTGAAGTACAATCCGTCAATAATTGCCACCTACACCACCATTGGCGTAAATGCCCGTACCTATTACGAGCAAGGCAATACCGAAAAGATAGAAATGTACATGAACGTTTTGTACGACCTTGCAACCAAGGATGGCGACTTGCTTGCAATGTACTCGTATGCAGCGTACCTTATCCAAGGCGAGCCGTTTGCACGCAAGATGTACGACGGCACCAACGCCAAGGGAGCCGACGTTGCAAGGGGCATCGAGTTGATGAAAAAATGTGCCGAAAAATGCGAATACGCTCAGTACTACATGTCGCTTATGTACTGCTTTGGTTGCCCACCTTACCTCAAGGAGGATTCCAAAAAGGCAACCAAGTACTTGGATATGGCTGCACAAATGGAGTTTTGGCCTGCAACAATCATCAAAAGCAAGGCGTTTGAAAACGTCCGTGACGACAAGGTTGTGTACGAAAAAACCACCACTACCTACTACAGCGACGGTACTCAAAGTAGCGTAACCGAAACGATTGTTAAAAACAAATACGGACGTTGGCATGACGCTATGGACAAGCTTAGCCTTATCATTGCCAACAGCCACGTGCACGATATGGATCGTGACCTAATGCAACTGCACGACTACGCACCCTTCCACGTGGACAACAACGTAAAGATGATTCGCAAGTATCCAAAGGATGCCAACGCAATCGTGCTTAAAAAGGGCCCTGTTGCGCACAAGGGTAGCGAGGTTGCCGACGTAATTAGTGGCAAATATCCACTAGCAAAGCCTGTTTACGAAATTGATTACGCAAACTACCCCGTAGAGTATCTAAACCAAACTCCACCACCACAACCTGCACCACAAGAGACGGAAAGCAAGTCTCAAGAGCCATCCGAGCCAAAGGAAAAGCCAACCTTTGACGAGGTTGCCGACAAGGTAAAGGACGTTGCAAAGGCAGGCCTTGACAAGGTTAAGGGATTGTTTAACAAATTCAAGAAGTAACAAATTTGGGGATGTCCAACGGCATCCCCTTGCTTTTTGTAGGCAAAGTGACAAAATTGTCGCAAAATTGCAAAAAAAACGCAAATTTTTTGAAAATTGTTGAAAATTTTGTTGACAACGTCTGCAATAAGTGCTAATGTAGTAGTCACTATAAACGAGGTAAACACTATGTACACTATTGTTCGACGCCGCAACAGAAGAAGCTTTGACATTTAAGAAAACGTTTTCTTGGATGACTTTTGTTGTGCAACAGTTGTAACAATGGCATCGGAAAACGCTCCGATGCTTTTTTTGTTGTATAGTGATTACGTGCGATGGGAAAAGCAAACACGCAAACCCATCGCACCTTTTTTATTTTGTGCAACCAGTCGCTTTGATCGACTATGCAATAAATTTAGACTACTTTAAAGAGGTAACCATCATGAAAAAACTACTTGTTTTGTTTGTAGCAGCACTTATGCTATTTACTTGCACCTTTGCATTTGTTGGATGTGGCGAAAACACCCTCATTGTGTACACAAATGCGTTTTTTGCTCCGTTTGAGTACTACCAAGGCAGAAAAATCGTTGGCGTTGACGTTGACGTGATGAAGCTGGTTGGCGAAAAGCTTGACAAAAAGGTTAAGTTTGTAAACGTAGACTTTCAAGCAATTGTCCCTGCTGTAAGCGAGGGCGTTTTGTGCGATGCAGGCGCTGCAGGCATCACCATCACTACCAGCCGTCAAGAGCAAGTAGACTTTTCGACACCATACTACAAATCCGTTCAATACGTAATCTACAAGGCAACCAACAACCAAGTTGCAACCACCACTGCCACCAACGGCAAGACGGTTGTGCTTTGGGAAAGCCTTGCAGGCATGAAGATTGGCGTACAAACCGACACAACCGGCCACCTGTACGTTGGCGACGAAATTGACGGCGGCGTTTTGGCACAAACAAATGCCGAATGCACACCGTTTAGCGATGCTCAGCTTGCGGTTGACGCAATTGGTGCCAACCAAATGGACGTTGTTGTTGTAGACGAGCTTCCTGCACAATGGATTTGCAACAAAAACACTCAATACGTATGCGCACCATTGTACTACGATGCCGACACAGCCACCGAGGAGGAATACGCAATTTGCGTAACAAAGGGCAACCAAGCATTGCTGGATGCCATCAACGAGGTTTTGGCAGAGCTTGGCAAGGATGGCATCGACCAGCTTGTAAAAAAGCACATGGGACTTGAAGACTAATTACCGGAGAATCTAATGACAAATTTGTTTGCCGCCAAGTTTTTTGAAAACATTGGCAAAATATTTACCAATCCCGAGTATTTGGGAAACATAGGCATAGGACTGGTTACTACGCTCGTAATTTCGGTGGGTGCAGTAATTTTGGGCTGTATATTGGGTACCATTGTCGCCTTTGTAACCATTTCTAAAAGCACATCGCCCGTTATGAAGGTGCTAAAGGTGCTGTGCAACGCCTACGTCACCGTCATACGTGGCACACCAATGGCTTTGCAGCTGTTTATTATGTACTTTGTAGTGTTTGCCATCCGTGGATTTCCACCGGAAATTACAGCAATAGTTGCCTTTGGCTTCAATTCGGGTGCATACGTGGCCGAAAACATACGTGCAGGCATACTTTCGGTAGACTACGGCCAAACCGAAGCAGGCCGTGCATTGGGGCTAAATTACACCAAAACAATGACCAAAATTGTTGTTCCACAAGCCATAAAAAACGTAATACCGGCAATGTGCAACGAGTTTATTGCGCTAATCAAGGAAACCTCCATCGTAAGCATGATTGGCATGATAGACCTTACACAGGCTGCCAAGCTGATTGGCGCAGGCAACGCCCTTGCGGCATATCTTGAGCCAATGCTGGTTGTAGCGTTGTTTTACCTGGCAATAGTCTACGCATTGACGTTTGCCATCAAACTACTCGAAAGGAGGTTGCGTGCCGGTGATAAGCGTTAGAAACATCTACAAAAAGTTTGACGACAAGTACGTTTTGCACGCATTGTCGCACGAAATTGAAAAGGGCGAAAAGGTAGTAATAATTGGCCCGTCAGGATCGGGCAAATCTACGCTGTTGCGCTGCATCAACCTGCTGGAGGAGCCCACCTTTGGCGAAATTTGGCTGGACGGCAAGCTACTTACCCCACCCGACCCCTACCTTCATGAGGAAATCATCAAAAGCAGCAAAACCTACCAAAAGCTGCTAAATCAAGCCCAAAAACAGGGAGACGTAGACCAAAATACGCCTGCTCAGCTTGTTGCAAAAATAAAGGCAGAGGACTTGCTTAACGAAAAAAACGAAGGCAAGCAATACAAAAGGCTGATGAAGGAGTACTACAACAAGCACCACTTGGACATCAACCTGGCACGTCAGCAAATGGGTATGTGCTTTCAGCACTTCAACCTGTTTGCCAACTACACCGTGCTGCAAAACTTGATGCTTGTGCCTGTCGAGCTGAAGCTGCTTACAAAGGAGCAAGCCGAAAAGCGTGCCATTCAGCTGCTGGAGCGCATTGGGCTTGCCGACAAAAAGGACGTGTACCCCATCCAGCTGTCGGGTGGTCAAAAGCAGCGTATTGCCATTGCACGCAGCTTGTGCATGGACCCACAAATCATGCTGTTTGACGAGCCAACCTCGGCACTTGACCCCGAAATGGTAAAGGAGGTGCTGCAGCTGATGCAGGACCTTGCCGAGGAGGGCATGACAATGGTTGTTGTCACTCACGAAATGAGCTTTGCCAAAAAGATTGCCAGCAAGGTGATTTTTATGGACGAGGGCAAAATTTGCGAGGTGGGCACACCCGATCAAATCTTCAACCATCCACAAACGGACAGATTGAAGGAGTTTTTGCAAAAAATTGCCGATTAGCCACTGCACGTATATCATTTTTAAATATTAGCCCCCACCCATACGTCAATTTACACAAAAAAAGCCATCACAACAAATGTGATGGCTTTTTTTACTGTGCGCTGTTGCTCTTTTGCGCTTTTACTACGGCAAACATTTGGTTGATGTCATCCGTCAAGGCGTTGCGCTGCTTTGTGGTGCTTGATATGGCAAACTGCTGCCTTACCAAATCCACGTACATAGTAAAGTCGCCGTCGTCGCCCATGTAGTGAGCGTCAAAAAAGTCCTTGTCCAGCATGCCTTTGACGTCTAATTGCTCGATGGCAAGGTTGTCAAAGGAAATGGATGCAAAGCCCTTGGCAATGGTAGATATTTGTTTTTTTAGCCAAGCGTGCGAGCAGTGCAAATCCATTTTGTTGTTATTTGCAAAGTCCGTGCCCCTGCCAAACATCTTGTAGCCCAGCACCAGCACCTTTAGTCCATGTCCCGACAAGCTTTGCCACAAGGTAGGCGACGCTACCCCTGCAATCAAATGAATTACACAATGAGGGTAGGTCTTGGCAAATGCAATTACTTGCTGCAAATTGCTGTTGCTAAGTACCGAAATACCTACACCGTGGACAAGCTTGTCCTTGCAAAGCTTCCTAATTTGCAGGTGATGTCTTTCAAAATGCATCTTGTTGACCGTTACGTTGCACACCACGCCCTTGTCCTTCATCCTTTGCAAAAAGGGTACAAGCTGGGGATGGTCCAACGGATTGCCACCACCAAGAGCCAGCTCGGTGCCGGCTGTCAAGCTGTCAAAAAAGGGATGCTCCAAATTGCCGTGCGCACCGCTTGTGGATGACTCCTCATGGCACATGGGGCAACCAACGTCGCAGTAGTTGGTAATTTTGACGTCAATGCTTTCGGGAAAGGCAGCACAAAAGGTGTCGTCGTTACTAAACCTAACCTTTGTGCCGTCACTTAGAAGGCAAACGCTGTAGTTGCCATTGACATAGCTGGCAACAATTTTGTCACAGATATTCATATGGCACAACCAGTCCGTCTACGTAGATGAATTGGTACAGCTTTTTGTACAGCTCGGCCGTTTGCTCGTCAAGCTGCTCCTTTGCCTTGGCGTAAAACTCTTCCTTGCTTTGTCCGCTTAGCCCCTTTACAACAAGGTAGGGGTCTATGCGCACTTGGAAGTAGTCTCTAAAAATCTTGCTAAAGGGGCAGGTGCAATCCCACAATTCGCCGTGCATAAAGTAGTCGCAACAATGGGGCTCGTCAATTTTGCGGTCAAAGTAATCCTTTCGGTTTTGGTTGATTTGCTGTAGAAGCTCCGTTTCGTTGTTATCCTTTAGCACCTTGATAAAAACGTGGTACTCCCCTGCCATCAACCCATATTGACGGTTGTCGCAGTCAAAAAGTCCAGCCAAAAACAACGCCTTGTCTTGCTTGGTAGAAAGGGCATCGTGTGGACCACCCCAGCAGGCATCCTTTTTCATTTGATCCGTCATCTTTTTGAGGTCGGCCTTGTAATCCTTTTCCGTTGTCAAAATCAACGTATGGTGCGACGAGCTGTTTGTTTCAAAGGTACTGTTGCGAATAACAATTTTCATTTAACTTGCCCTCCTAACAATAGTTTACACTTTATATATACGTTTGTCAATACCACTTTTAAAAACAAAAAGCGAAAGTTTGAGATAGTTAAATTGCAACTATTGTTATTTACAAAGGAGTTGTAGTAAACGGAACAAAATAAAAATGGGGTGTCGCTGAAAGCCTGCGAGCGCGCCCCATTTTGTTCCGTTTTTGTTGCATTTAATTTAGTTTTTAGTAGGTGTGTGTTTGTCTGGTGGAGCGAAGCGAAAACACTTGTATGTGGCAATCACCTGCCTAAATTCCATTACAATGTTTTTTATTTATCACTTACCATGTTTTTCTTAAATGCAACAATGGTAAATACTATGCTAAAAATCATAAACAGACTTATAGCAATTAAACCCAAGCTGGCAACGTTATTAAACGAATAAGTAATTCCTAATGCGTTTGTTGCATTTGTAATTATTCTACCAATGTAAACTGATGGGTAAAACGGTAAAAATCTGCAAAAAGCCTCAAAACCGCCCATTGTTTCAATTGGCATCCAACAACCACCAAGTATTCCGGCTAAACTTATAAACACAGAACAAATACCCGGTGCTGATTTGTCGTTAAAGATAGTTCCAAACAATATTCCTAAAAAGATATTTGTAACAAGTATTGGTAATTGAGAAACAATTAAAAGCAAAATTTTTCCAACCGATACAAAACCAACGTTAGATATTAAAGAAATTACAAAACCTGCAATTATACAAACTATCGTTTGCAACAACCCTATAAATAGGCCAACAAGGAAATATCCCAATATAAATTGATAGGGCTTCATTGGGGAAGAAAAAAGCCTTTTTAAAAAGAAAGTTTCCTTATCCTTTGATACCGACAGCGAAAGCGACAACATAACAAAAGAGTAAGAAAATACAATTATGCCCGGCAGTAATGAGTTTACTTCAAACATTGGGGTGTTGCCGTTGGAGTATTTATTGATTGTAAAAAACAACAAAAACATTGCAACAGGAAACCCTAAACAAAAAATATAGATAATAGGGTCACGTAAAACTTCTTTCAAATTTCGTTTAGTAAAATTTAAAATCTTATTCATATTGCCCCTCCACTATCTTTACAAAAGCGTCTTCAAAATTATTTGAACCAGTTGCTTGTTTTATATCGTCGATAGTGCCGGTATGCAACAACTTTCCGTTAGATAAAATTGCTACCCTATCACACAAATTTTCTATTTCTTCTAAATAGTGTGAAGTTAAAATGATGGTAATGCTATTTTTCAACTTTTTGATTATAGTCCAAAGTTCACGTCTGGCAAAAACGTCTAAACCAAGCGTTGGCTCGTCTAAAAACAAAATTTGTGGTTTAGAGATTAGTGCAATGGCAATAGATAATCTTCTTTTGTAACCACCAGATAAAGTTTTGGCTCTTTGATTCAACACTTCATTTAGATTAAAAATATCTACAATTTCGTTTATTGTACTAGCATCGTTGTTGCTGTATATATTTGCAAAAAACTCTAAATTTTCTTTTACAGTTAGGTTGTTTGCCACTGATGTTTCTTGTGGAGATATATCAATTATTTCTTTGATTTTATCAATATCTTTATCTAAATTAAAATTGTTTATCGTTACCGTCCCACTTGTTTTTTTTGTTAGCCCACAAAGAATTTTGATGAGAGTTGTCTTTCCAGCGCCGTTTACACCCAAAAGTCCAAACAATTCGCCTTGTTTTATTGCTAAACAAACGTTGTCTAATGCTTTTTTGGATTTGTAATTTTTGCAAACGTTATCGATTGTTATAACATCCATATACAACACTCCCTATTGCTTCAACACTTTATCTGTCAAACTATCAATAACGTCTGCCTTTAATAAAGCAATACCTTTTTCCTTGTCGCAAAGAACAATGACGGAATCACCTGGATTTATGTCAAACATTGTTCTTATTTCTTTGGGTATGACAATTTGTCCTTTTTCGCCCACCTTGCAAATACCAGCAAATTTGTTTTTATCAGTTTTACTATTTTTCATATCAAACTCCTTTTTTTGTATAACAAGTTATACTTTTCATACTTATTATACTTTTATAATAAGCACTTGTCAACCGAATAACAAAAAAACACCTTATCTATTATGATAAAGTGTTTTTATAATTATTACACTATTTTGAAATGAGATAGCCCTTGCTCTTTCGCTTTTTTATTACACAATCAAGTTTACAAGCTTGCCGGGTACAGCAATTACCTTTTTGGGTTGCTTGCCCTCAAGCAGCTCGACAACCTTGCTTTGACTCAAAACGTATTGCTCCAATCCTGCACGGTCAAGGCTGCTGTCTACGTTTAGACGCAGCTTTGGCTTGCTGTTGATTTGCACCAGCACCTCTACCGTGTTTAGCTTAAGCGCATTTTCGTCAAAGGTTGGGAATGCTTGCTTTACAATGGAGTAGTCTTGACCAACTTGCTCCCACAGCTCCTCGGCAAAGTGAGGTGCCAAAGGTGCAAGCATCTTTAGCAAATCCAACGCCGTGTCTTGGTAGAATTTGGCATTTTTGACGGGCGCTTGGTCGTACTTTGACATTGCGTTGACAAGCTCCATCATGCGTGCAACTGCCGTGTTGAAGCTAAATGCTTCGTAATCGGCATCGACACTTTTGATGGTGTTGTGTCTAACAACGTTTAGCTGTTGCTCGTCTGCACCCATCTTGTCTGTTGTTTCGTACTTGTCAAATGCCGCCAAAACGTAGCGCTCGACACGGTCCAGCCACTTGTTGATTGCTTTGATGCCGTCCTCCGACCACGGTCCACCCTCGATGTACTTAAATCCAAATGCCAAGTAGCATCTAAACACGTCCGAGCCGTACTCGCCAACGTATGCGTCGGGGCTTACTACGTTGCCACGGCTTTTGCTCATACGGTTGCCGTCCGGACCAAGGATGATGCCTTGGTGGACAAGCGACTTAAATGGCTCGTCAAAGTGAAGGTAGCCCATATCTCTTAGCGCCTTGGTAAAAAATCTTGCGTACAACAAGTGCATACAAGCGTGCTCTGCACCACCAACGTACTTGTCTACAGGCAGCATTTTGTCAATCCACTCGGTGTCAAACGGAGCGTTTTCGTTGTTGCTGTCGGGGTAGCGAAGGTAGTACCAGCTGCTGCAAACAAAGGTGTCAAGAGTGTCCACCTCACGCTTGGCGTCGGCACCGCATTTGGGGCATTTAACGTCGTTTACAAAGCCATGATGTCTTGCCAAGGGGCTTGTTCCATCGGGACGGAAATCCACGTCGTAGGGCAATTTGACGGGCAAGTTTTCATCCAACACTTCGCCGCAATGTGGGCAGTAGATTACGGGGATTGGAGCACCCCAGTAGCGTTGACGAGATACCAACCAGTCACGTAGACGGTAGTTGGTTGTAAGCTTGCCCTTGCCAACCTTTTCAAGCTCGTCGATTACGGCAAGGCGACCTTCCTCGCTTGTTAGTCCACTAAATTTGTCGCTGTTGACCATCACGCCGTCGTTGCAGAAGGGGAGCGTATCGTCGCTGCCATCGGCTGATTTGATTACACGCTCGATTGCAAGACCGTACTTGGTTGCAAAGTCAAAGTCACGTGCATCGTGCGATGGCACGCCCATTACAGCGCCCGTGCCGTAGGTTGCAAGCACGTAGTCGCCAATCCAAACCTGCACCTTGCGTCCGTTGATTGGGTTGATTGCATATGCGCCGGTAAACACGCCTGTCTTTTCCTTTGCGGTAGAAAGACGCTCGATTTCGTTGGTTTTTGCAACCTCGTCGCAGTAGTCTTGCACTGCTTGACGGCACTCGTCGGTGGTAATTTGCTTAACCAATTCGTGCTCGGGAGCAAGCACAACGTAGCTGCAGCCAAACAATGTGTCTGCACGGGTTGTAAACACACGGAAGGCTTGCCCCGTGGTTAGTTGAAACTCAATTTCGCCACCTTGAGACTTGCCAATCCAGTTGCGTTGCATAGCCTTGGTTTTTTCCGGCCAATCAAGGTCGTCAAGACCATTCAAAAGCTCCTCAGCGTAGTTTGTAATTTTGAAAAACCATTGTGTCAAATCCTTTTTGACAACTTGGTTGTCGCATCTTTCGCAACGGCCGTCCACTACTTGCTCGTTGGCAAGCACGGTGTTACAGTGCTCACACCAGTTTACAGGTGCCTTTTTGCGATATGCCAAGCCGTGCTTGTAAAGCTGGCAAAAAATCCATTGAGTCCACTTGTAGTAATCGGGCATGCAGGTTTTGATTTCGGCATCCCAATCAAAAATTGCACCAATGTTTTTAAGCTGCTCTTCCATTACGGCAATGTTTTTGAGTGTGCTATCTTCGGGGTGGATACCACTTTTGATTGCAAAGTTTTCGGCAGGCAGGCCAAATGCGTCAAATCCCATTGGTTGAAACACGTTGGCACCCTTCATCACCTTGTAGCGAGCGTAGCTGTCACTTAGTGCATAGTTGTACCAGTGCCCAATGTGCAGGCGTGAGCCACTTGGATAGGAAAACATTTCCAACACGTAGTGCTTGTTGTCTACGTTGGATTTGTCAAATTGGTAAACCTTGGTGTCTTGCCAGCGCTTGTTCCACTTTTTTTCTACACTAATTTTGTCCATACTGTAAACCTCTCTTGTTGGTTTAGTTGCCAGTTTAGCTGGCTAAATTACTTCTAATTGTGGCAAAACCCGTAGTTTGCACTACGGATTTTGTTTGTTACTGTAACCAAAGATACAGCAAAACTGCCACCAGCGAAAAGCTGCATATCGACACGAGCAGCACAGGCAAATGCGCCTTGTATGCGCCCCAAATCATGGCACGCTTTTCCCTTCGAGTGGGGTTGTCTTTGCTGTTTTTGTCCTTTTTTTCGGTACGATTGGGGTTGTACCAAGGCATACCCTCGACGTTCATATCAGCTATCGTCCTACCGTCGTCGTAAAAAGGCTCTTTTTTCTTTTTCATTTCTTCTCCGATTTTGCCTTTGCTGCTTCTGCTTGCATCAGCTCTTCTTGCTTGATTTGCTCAACCTTGCTTTGCAATGCCGCCTTGTCCTCGTCGTTTAGATACAAGTGGCAAGCAACCAAGTGACCGTCGCCCGTGTCGTTTAGCGATGGGGTTACGTACTTACACTCCTCCATGCACTTGTTGCAGCGTGTATGGAATTTGCAACCCTTTGGTGGGTTGATTGGGCTGGGGATATCCCCTTGCAAAATGATACGGTTGCTTTTGTAGTGAGGGTCAGGTACCGGTACTGCCGACAGCAACGCTTGCGTATAGGGGTGCTTTGGATTGGCAAAAAGCTCGGTCTTTTCAGCCATTTCCATCATGTTGCCAAGGTACATTACGCCTACGTGCGAGGAGATGTGCTCTACAACCGACAGGTCGTGCGAAATAAACATGTAGGTAAGGTCGTCTTGTTGTTGAAGCTCCTTAAACAAGTTTACAATTTGCGCCTGAATGGATACGTCCAATGCCGAAACCGGCTCGTCACAAACAACAAAGGTTGGCTTTACGGCCAATGCACGTGCAATGCAGATACGTTGACGTTGTCCACCCGAAAACTCGTGAGGGAAACGGTCGTAGTGAAACTCTTGCAAGCCGCACTTCTTCATGATGGAAATTACGTAATCACGAAGCTCTTCCTTGGGAACAATGTTGTGCACCTTTACTGCTTCGCCAATTATTTCGCCAACCGTCGAGCGAGGTGGCAAGCTGGAATATGGGTCCTGAAATACAATTTGCATTTGGGTGCGTAGCTGACGCAGCTCCTTTTTGCTCATGTGGGTGATTTCTTGACCTTCAAAAATTACTTCGCCACCTGTTGCAGGTTGCAAATTGAGTATTGTACGGCCAAGGGTTGTTTTTCCACAGCCCGATTCGCCTACAATACCCAACGTGCTGCCACGTGGGATTACAAACGAAACGTCGTCTACTGCCTTCAAAAATGCCAAAGGCTTGCCAAAAAACGTCTTGCCTACGGGGAAGTACTTTTTGAGATGTCTAACTTCTAAGATGTTGTCTTGAACTTTTTCTACTTGACTCATTTGTTACCCCCTTCTTGCTTGGCTTTTGCAACGCTTTGACAGTTGTAGCAAGCAACGTAGTGTGTGTCAGATACCTTTACAAAGCTTGGATATTGTCCATTGCAAACTTCCGTACAATGTTGGCAACGGTCCTTAAAGTAGCAGTGGCTTGGCATATCAATTGGGTTTGGCACTTGACCGGGGATGCTGTACAGCCAATCTACCTTTTGGTTTACTACAGGCTTGCTCTTTTGCAGACCAACCGTGTATGGGTGCATTGGGCGGTCAAAGATGTCCTCAACAGTGCCCTTTTCGATTACACGGCCTGCATACATAACTACTACGTAGTCGGCCATACCTGCAATTACGCCCAGGTCGTGAGTAATAAGCATGATACTGCCGTTGATTTTGTTTTTGATGTCCTTCAAAAGCTCCAAAATTTGCGCTTGGATTGTTACGTCCAATGCAGTTGTGGGCTCGTCAGCGATGATCAAACGTGGGTTGCACGCCAAAGCCATAGCAATCATTACACGTTGACGCATACCACCCGACAGCTCGTGAGGAAACTTGCTGTACACCTCTTCAGCAGCAGCAATACCAACAAGCTTAAGCATTTCTACACTTCTTGCGTGTGCGCTTTCGGCTGTCGCACCGGGGGTATGTAGCAAAATTACTTCGTCAATTTGGTTGCCAACGGTAAACACAGGATTTAGACTGGTCATTGGCTCTTGGAAAATCATAGAAATTTCCTTGCCACGGATTTTGCGCATTTGCGAAGTAGGCATTTTTGCTACGTCGTAGGTCTTTGGCTCCTTTTGAAACATTGGGAATCCATCCTTGTCTACAGCCTGAACCTTTTCGTAAACAGGGTTGCCTTGCTTGTCTACAACAGGATTACCCTTTTTGTCCATCTTTTGACGAGTAGCAACCACAGGATTGCCGGCTTCATCCACTACTACGTTGCCTTCTTCGTCCTTTTGGTACTCGTACACGGGCAATGGCTTGCCATCCTCGCCGTACACAAAGTCGGTTGTTTGAAAACGAATAGAGCCTGCTACAATTTGGCCTTGCGGAGCTTGTACAAGCTGCATAAGCGACAGGCTTGTAACCGATTTGCCACAGCCCGACTCGCCTACTACGCCCACTACCGAGCCCTTGGGGATGTCAAAGCTTACGCCGTCTACCGACTTGACAACGCCTGCATCGGTAAAGAAGTAGGTGTGCAAATCGTCAAACTCGACAATGTTGTTGGGATCACGCATTGTCGTTACGTATTCGCTTTCGCTTGCGTTGCGCTTTTTACGAGCTTCTAATTGTTTGATAATATGGTTGTTTGTTTTTGTTATTTGGCTTGTTTCCTTGCGTGTAAGGTAGTGACTTTCCTTGCCACGAAGGTTGCCGTAACCCTCTTCTATTTGTTGCAAAATTGTTTTTTCTTCCATTGTGCTCACCTCATCAACGCTTCATTTTTGGGTCAAGTGCATCACGAAGACCGTCACCCATAAAGTTGAAACCAAGTACCGTAACAATGATGCAAATACCTGCAGGTATCCAGATGTGTGGGTAGTTTTTCAAGATTTCAAATGTTGTTGCGCTGTTTACCATACGTCCCCAGGATGCAATTTCCAATGGAAAGCCAAGTCCTAAGTAGCTTAGTGTAGATTCGTACAAAATCATGCTACCCAAGCCAAGCGTTGCAGTTACAATCAGCTGTGGTACGATGTTTGGGATCAGGTGCTTAAAGATTTTGCGAGTAGCAGGCAATCCCAATGCATCGGCGGCAACCATGTACTCTTGCTCACGCAGAAACAAAATTTGACCACGTACCAAACGAGCAATACCCGTCCAGGAAAGCAACGTCAAAATTGCCATCAGGTAGTAGATGCGCATTTCTTGAGGAACCTTTGCGCCCTCCAGCATGGCCGCCAAAATAAGTATGATGGGCAAGCTGGGGATACAGTTGATTACGTCTACTATACGCATGATGATTTGGTCTACCCAGCCACCAACGTAGCCTGCCAAAGCACCCAACAAAATGCCAAGTGTAAGGTACAAAGCAACCGTCATCAAGCTTAGCAAAATGGATTTTTGTCCACCGTACATCAAACGGGTAAACACGTCACGGCCGTTTTCGTCCGTGCCCATGATGTGCAAACGGGATTTGTACGTAATAATTTCGCCATCGGCATTCTTTTGAGTGTACTCTTGGCTTCTGGTAAAGGGCTTTGCGTATTTGTTGATGGAGGAAGTAAAGCTTGTCATTTGGTACACAATGTGCGTGTTGCCATCGGCATCCTTTACTTCTACCTGCGAGTAGCCGTATTCGGTAATGCTAGAGTAGTCAATTTCTGCCTCGCCCCAAACGGCAAAGAAGGGGCCAATCAGGCAAAATACAAACATAAACACCAGCATCGAAAGACCAATCAAGGACAACTTGCTGCGGAAAAATCTGCGCAAAACAAGCTGTGCCGGAGATATTACACGGGCGTTGTCCGAAAGGCTTGCTTGAGCTGCCTCCGGTGCCGTTGTTTCTTCTATTTCAGTCGTCATGTTTTCCTTTGTCATATCAATCACCTATCCAATTTAATACGTGGGTCTACAAGTGCGTAGGTAAGGTCGCTCAAAAGCGTACCAATTACCGACAAAATTGCCAAAAACATCTCGTATCCCATAATGAAAGGAATGTCGCCTACCGTCAAAGCCTTGTATGCAAGCTGACCAATACCGGGCAAACCAAACACTTGCTCCAAAATCATTGCACCACCAAACAGGCTTGGCAAAATGCCCGCCATCATTGTGACCATTGGGATCATGGTGTTGCGGAATACGTGCTTGTAGATTACCGAGTTTTCCGACAAGCCCTTTGCACGTGCAGTACGGATGTAGTCGGCATTAAGCACCTCAAGCGTGTTGGTACGGGTGTGACGCATGTTGCCACCAACCGACAATACTACCAGCGTCAGCATTGGCAAAATGCAGTGGTACACTTGGTCCAAAAACTTTTCAAAGCCCGACGAGAAGGATGTACCGGACTCCAAGCCTGTTTGTGGAAACCATCCCAGGTCAACAGCAAAAAACTTGATGAAAAGCGTAGCAAGGAAAAAGCTTGGCAATGAAATACCAACCATTGTAAACGCTGTTACGCCGTAGTCAAGTGGACCGTATTGATGCACAGCCGATTGGATACCCAATGGAATGGATATTACGTACACCAATATGTATGCAATGATTGCAATGGCAAAGGAAATCCACATAGAGCGTCCCATAATTGCCGAAACCGAGTCGCTGTACATAAACGAATCGCCCAAGTTTCCCTGTAGTACACCATTGCACTTGTCGCTGTCGGTGGGAGGTATTACCCCCAGCCAGACAAAATACCCCTTGGCAATACCCTTGAAGGAATTGTCATCAAGGCCGTACAGCTTTTTCATATTATCAATAGTCTCCTGACTTGCTGTACCGTTTTGCAAAAGTGGAAGCATTTTGGTGTCGATGTAGTCGTTTGGAATACATCTGACCAGCCCGTAAATAATCATTGATGCCAAAATCAAGATTAGCAACGAGTACAAAAGTCTTTTTACAACGTATTTAACCATATTTCTCCTTATCACGGCAAGTGTGCCGTTTTTGCCTTAAAGTAACCGACCAAAAAAATTGGCCAATGGAAAAACAGATTTGTTTAGTAGCGTTTGGCCTGTTTTCCACCAAACGTCCCGTCTTTTCGGTGGGGGACACCCACCGAAAAACGAGAGGTTGATTTGCTAAATTACTTGTCTTGACCTACAAAGCTTAGGTTCCAAACCTCAGATACTGGGCTTTGGTAAACGGTTGCTTCTGTCAAAGTGCTTGCGTCAATTACTTCGATATTGATCAAGTACATGTTTTTTCTTTGGTAGGTAGGAAGCTCTACTGCAAGCTCCATTACCAAATCCAAAGCAGTTTCGTAGTAAGGCTTACGAGCGTCGTCGTCAAGGTACTTACGACCAAGCTCGATTTGCTCTGCCAAACGATCCAAAATGTCTTGCTCTTCTGCTGTACCTTCACGAAGTAGGTGAGGGTAACCCCAGTTTTTGACACTGCTTGCAGTACTTTCCTTGTGGTAAACTTGGTACATATCCGGGTCGATACTGGAGCTCCATGCTGCAGCCCAAACCTCCAATTGGCCACTTGCAAGCTTGCTTAGTGCCAACGAGTCTTTGGTTACAGTAACGTCAAAGCCAATGCCGTTTAGGATGTTTGCAGCCTTGACCATTGTTTGGTATGCTGGGTGGTCTTCCGTTTCGCCCGCAACGGTGAATGTAAACTTAAGCTTTTCGCCGTCGGCATTTGTCAAGATACCCGTCTTGGAGTCTACCATGTAGCCTGCTTCTTGAACAAGGCGCAAGCTTGTTTCACCACTTTCGTCAAACTCGTAGTAGGAGGACGTCAAGTTGTCTGGGTATGCCCAGTTGTTTTTGGACATGGAGCGATAGATGATTTCTACAAGGCTGTTGTCTTTGTAGTAGTCACGGCAAAGCTCGACGTTCATAGCGTGCATAATTGCTCTACGTACGTTCAAATCCTTTACCTTGCTTGCGTTTACACCAATGTAACCGTAGCCCATGTTGTCAACAAGTACTTCCTTGACGTTTGTGTATTGAGCAATTTCGTCACGAGTGTCCTTGGTTGCTGTTGGCATGGATAGGTAAACCTCGGGTTTTTCAGCAACTACTGCGTTTACCATACTGTTGGATGGGATTACCTTGTAACGCAAAAACTTGATGTTTGCGTTGTGGCCATTCTTCATTACGGTGTAGAAGTAGTTGTTACGCTCAAAGTTTACAAGGTTGTTGCTGTAAAATTCGCTTACCTTCAAGCTGGTTGTAGCATCGTCTGCAATGCCATCCAACGAGCCGTCACTTGCACGGTATGCGCCTGCGCCCATTGGTACAAGCTTGGTGTTTAGTTGACGCATAAATTCGGTGTTTGCGTACTCTACGCCAAAGCCCTTCCATTGCTCAATCATGTTGCCGTCAGCATCTGCAACCGGCTCGCCTGTTGTTACAAACTTGGCCATTGCTTGTTGTGTGGAGTAGTAATGCATTGGAGCAACCGTAAAGCTGAAGTTGTACTTAGCCTTTGGGTCTACACCGTTGATACGGATTTTTAGGATGTGACGCTCGCCGTCAAAGTTGATTGGTTGATTTGTTGTTGGGATGCTGTTTGCGTGGTAGGTTGTAATACCGCTGATGCTTGGGAAAGCAAGCTCACCACCACCAACGTTAAGCAATTTGCCCTTTTCGGATGCAAGCGCATATTCAAAGTAGGTGTTGCTTGTGTTGTATTGTGTAATTACTTGCAACAGCTTTTGCTTAAACATTTCGCCGTTTTCATCACTTGGGAAGAAGTCGGTGTAAACACGGTTTACCAATGCATCCTTGCTGTGGTCGTAGCTGTCTGCGCCGTTGTACTCAAAGGTGTACTTTTTGGTACCGTCGTCGTCAAACTTTTGTACTGCCGTTGTAATTTGACCGTACATCATCAAAAAGATTTCCCATTGCTCGGTGATGTGCTTGTTGGTGTTGCCTTCCTTGGTGTACTCTGCCCAAGCAGCGCCTGTTTGGATGGCATCGGTAGCATCACTTCTTTGGTAGTACTTTTCGTACTCTTCAAGCATAGATCCTGCAGCTGTCCAGTCGCTGTTTAGCTCTTCCTTAAACAATTCCTTAATCTTTGCAATGTCTGCCTTTACTTCGGTAAGCTCGTCACCTACAAAGTAGTCCTCCAAGCTTGGGTTGCCTTGGTCGTAGGTTTGGCACCAAGCAATCAGGTTTTGCCAACGCATGATTGCAGCTGTTTCGGCAGCAGCGTTTAGGTTGTCTTGAGCGTTGTCGTCTGCACGTTGTGTACGATATGCCGAAAGACCTTGAATGTCGGTACTGTACATTGTGGACGAGCCTGTGTAAACAGGGTCAAGGTTGACGTACAAATTGAAAAGTACGTCCTTCATTGTAAGCTCAACGCCATCACTAAACTTTACGCCGTCTTTGATTGCAAAGTAGTAATCGGTGTAGTAGTTGCTGTAGTCGCCGTCACGGTCAAAGTCTGCTTCCGTACCAACCGTTACGTACGAAAAAGCTTCGGCAACGGTAGGTTGATCCCAACCTGCAACAAGGTTACCATTTTTGTCGATTGTTAGCATACCAAGCTGTGTTTCGCCAACGACGCCACCGTCTGCACCAGAGGTGTAGGAGAATGGGTTAAATACGCCGTCAAGAGGCTCGGTACTGAATACTAACGGGGATTTTTCGTTGTCAAGTTTGTTTTTGTCACAACCTACAAGCATAGCTGCTACTTGAAAAACAAGTACAAACGCAAGTAGTAGGCACAACGATTTTTTGTTTAATTTCATTGTTTTTTCCTCCGTCTAACCGTTAAGTTAGTTATTACAAATTTTGTTTTTACAAAATTAAAAACCTAATTAAATTACGTTGGGTACAAAGTCGCTACCCGTTGCAATAAACGTCTTTTGCTCGATGCAAGCCTTAAGCTGATCAACCTTGCTTTCGCTGATACGAATTGTGTCAAACTGGATTGGCTTGACTTGGCAATTTTTAAGCGTGATGTTTGCAAAGTTGTTTTCGCCCGTTGCCGAGCCAGCAAAAAATGCGTAGAAGTACTCGTTGCTTTCCTTTGCAATTTGACCAACAACCGAGCAATCTTCAAAGGTGAGGTTTGTTACGGATACGTTTTGAACCCTACTAAACAAGCCAAAGTTTGTTGCGCCCGGTCTTGTACCCGTTTCGCCCTTTGCAAAGTAATGCAGGTTTTTGATTGTGTGTCCGTTGCCTTCGATTGCGCCTACAAAGGTGCCACGGTTGATTGTGATGTTTGTCAAGCCTGTAGTTTCATCGTTGAGGTCGGCAAAGTCGATGTCGTTTAGCAGGTAGAATCTGCTACCCGAGCTGATTGTACGCATGTCGTTGGCAGTACGGACAAGTGCCCAGTTGCCTGCAACAAACCTTGCGTACACCTCTACAACGGGGTTTTCCTGAGTGCAGCCGTGTACAAACGGATTTGTACTGGAAACCTCCAACACGCTGGTCATTGCAGCGTCGCTGTACATTTCTACAAAGGTGTTGCCCGCAAAGGTTGGCTCCTTGAGAGCAATTACTTGACTTGCATTGTTTGCAATGTTCAGGCTGTCGTCCTTGTCTGCAACAAGTTGGCCGTCAAGCATGTAGTTGATGTGGATTACGTATTGCTTTTCCCACTTTGCGTACAAAGTGATGCTTTCGTTGACCTTTGTGGAAAAATCCCACTTTTCGCCGTAAGTAACCTCGCCCGTCGTTTGGTCCTTGGTGCCTTGGTAGTAGCCAAGAAGCACATAGCCTTGTCTTTCCGGCTTTTTGACGTTGGGTGTTACACCCGGCTCGGGAAGGGGCGAGCCCGGCTTGATTTGCCACCAAACAGGGTCGCTACCCATCATTTCGTCGTAATATACGGCAATGCTGTTGCCTTGGCCTGTTACAAAATCCAATGGATTTTCCTCACCGCATGCAGTAAGTGTAAACAGACAAGCAACACAAACAAATGCAAGTGCTATCAGTGCAATTTTCTTTTTCATTTGTTACATGCCTCCAATTGATTTAAGAGTAATTTCTTTTTCGCCGGCCCAAGCGCTTTGGTAAATTTCCAAGCAGGAGCGTGGTACGTAGACCGAAACCTCACAGTTGAAAAACACTGTAAAGCCCTTGGTGGAAGAATTAGTCTTAAGCCCCAAAACCGGTACTTGATTTTCGTTTGCAACCATCCTAAACAGGTACACGCTCTTCAAACCAATACAACCTGCAAAGGCTCCGTCGTCAATCAACACAAGATTGATTGCTTGGCTTGCTGCGCTACCAAAGTGAACTGTTGACAAAAGTGGACTGTTGAAGAAGGTCATTGGACCAAGTATTTCAAGCGATGCAGGCAGGTACACCTTTTCTGCCGCTGAAAAACCAAACGCCATTTCGCCAATCGTCTTTAGGCGGCTGTTTTTTACGTCAAATCTTATGTCCAGCTTAAAGTAGTCTTCTGTATCTGTGCCATAGGCACCTGCAAACGCAAACGCCATTGAACCGATGGAAACGATGTTGTTGCTAAACTTAATTTCCTCAAGGTAGCTGCGTCCCACGTAACCGTTGTTGCCTTGGTCAAAGTTGCCAAGGAAAGCTTCGTCACCGATTACAAGATCGTTTTCGCCTTCCTCAAAGGTGACCTTTTGCAGCATAGTAAGTGAAGCAAACGCTTGTTGCATAATTTGTGTTACGCCCGAGCCAATTACAACCTCGGAAATTTTTTCGCTCTTAGCATATGCCATCACGCCAATGGTTGTAACCGAATCGGCAATCTCTACCTTTGTAAAGCCCGTGTTGTAAAATGCAAAGTGTCCAATGGAGGTAACCTCAGCATCGTTGTTTAGCTTTTCAAGGCCCTTGCAATACAAAAATGCTACGTCAGGAATGGTTGTTACAGGATTGGACAGGGTGATTTCCTTAAGACTCATTGGGTACTTGTCACCCGTGATGCCTGCGCTGTAGGTTTCGGGATCAAACGTAACCTTTGCACCAAAGATGTACAGCATGTACAGGTTGTCTGCCTTGCCGCCACCAATAAACGGAACGGTAAGCTTTTGCAAAAGGCTTGCATCCTCAAATGCACCGTAGCAAATTTCCTCGACTGTATTGGGAACTACAACCTCGGCAATGCTTGTCTTAGCAAACGCATCCTCACCAATAATGGTCATTTCAGGAGCAAAATCAATTTCCGTCTTGCTGGATGGAACAAGCAACAGCTTTGTCAAATCCTTGGTGTAGATTGCGCCGTCGTACATTGCAAAGCTGGTGTTTTGCTCGTCCAACGTAACAACAAGCTTGTTTGCGCCTGCAAAGGACGTGCCGGCCAGCTTGGTCAAGGCCGTGCTTAGATGTATATTAGTAACGCCCGTGTGTGCATATGCGTACGAGCCGATTTCCTCCACTTGCTCAAAGCCCTCTACCGTTTGCAACGAGTTGCAGCCGTAAAATGCGTATGCGGGGACCTTTGTCTGTGCAGTTGCAAATTGTACACTTGTAAGGGTTGTTGGCACGTAGAAGCTTGCCGTAGTGTTTTCAATGGCAGACGATGCGCCAAACCAATATGCCAGGTATTCGTTGTCTTGGCTGAAGCCGGAAACCTTCAGTGTTTTCAAGCCCTCAATGCCACTCAAAAAGCTTTTTTGCAATGCGGCTGTTGCTACAGCGGACAAATCAAGATTGACAACCGTAGCGCTGCTAAATGCCCATGGACTGATAGCCTCGACACTATCCTCTACTACTACCGTTTCGACTGTACCAAATTGCAAAAACAAGGTTTTGCCTTGGTCTGCATACAGGGTGTTTCCCTTTACTACAAAGTTGGAGTTTTGATCAACTGCAATGCTTTGAAGATTGCAGCCCTTTACTGCGCCTTGGCCAAGCGTTGTCAACGAATTGGGGATGCTTAGGTTGGTGATTGCCGTGTTTGCAAACGCATATTCTCCAATTGCTTGGACACTGTTTGGAATATTTACTTGCGCAAGTGCCTTACAATCGGTAAAGGCATATGCGCCAATGGTAACCAGCTTGTCGCCAAAGACAACGTTTGTCAAAGCCTTACAGCTTGCAAATGTGTTTTGTTGAACTGCCGTCAATCCCGACAAATCAAGGTCGGACACCAGACGCTTGCAGCCTGCAAATGCAAACTTACCAATGCTTTTGATTGTGCTTTCGACGTTGATGGTCTCCAAGTACTCGCAGTTGTAAAATGCGTAATCGCCAATTACCTGTACTGTGGATGGAACGTAAACGCTTGAAACATTGTTGTTGTCGGCAAATACGTTTGGAGCAATTGTCGTAACGTATACGCCGTTGTTTGTTTGTGGAATAAACACTTGACTTTCCGTACCGTTGTACTCGGTTACGGTGTTACCCTTAACAACCAAGCCTTGGGTGTACAGCACGCCGTACAAGGTTGTGTTGGCAATTACGCTTGTCGAAAAGTCATAAACTACGTTTTTGCTTGGGCTGTTGTACCAGGTGCAGGTTTGACCATCCTGTGCTGCAGGTGCT
>JAFVXX010000179.1 GCA_017500905.1 Clostridia bacterium | reverse complement strand
CTTCCCAAAAAGACAAAGAAGCGTCGTGTTGCCGTTGCCGAGGCTGTCAAAATTTTTGCCGCTGAGGAAAGCGAAAAGCTGATTGACCATGACAGTGTTCAAGGCGAAGCAATTCGTCGTGCCGAAAACGACGGCGTAATATTTATTGACGAAATGGACAAGATTGCCGGTGGTGCTGCTCATCATGGACCCGACGTTTCTCGTGAGGGTGTACAACGTGACATTTTGCCAATCGTCGAGGGCTGTACAATCAGCACAAAATATGGCAACGTAAAGACGGATTATATTTTATTTATTGCAAGTGGTGCTTTTCACGTATCACAGGTAAGTGATTTGATTCCCGAGCTGCAAGGTCGTTTTCCTGTTATGGTAGAGCTTAGCAGTTTAAACGCAGACGACTTTGTCAAAATTTTGACCGAGCCGGAAAATGCAATAACTCAACAATACACCAAGCTGCTTGCAGTAGACAACATCGACCTGCAATTTACAGAGGACGGTATCCGAGAAATTGCCGAAATTGCTTACGAGCAAAACAACACCTTGGAAGATATTGGTGCACGTAGACTTCAAAGCATTTTGGAGCACATTTTGGAGGACGTATCATACGACGTAGATGAAAATGGTGCAAAAAAGGTGGTTGTCGTCAACAAGCAATTTGTCGAAAAGTACTTTGCATTGGCAAACAGCAGAAATTTGAAAAAATACGTTTTGTAATCTAAGGATAAAGGAGTAAAATAATGGCTGAATTACTTTGTGGATTGGAAAGAACAAATAAATGTGGCGAACTTTCGGCCAAGAACGTTGGAGAAAGCGTAACCATCATGGGTTGGGTGCATCGTCGCCGTGACCTTGGTGGACTAATATTTTTGCAGCTGCGTGACGTCAGCGGCATTTCGCAAGTTGTTTTTGACACTGATTTTTGCAGTCAACAGCTAATTGAAAAGGCATCTACCCTCAAGCTTGAGTACGTTGTTGCCGTTCAAGGTACTGTTCGTATGCGTACTGGCAACAACGTCAACCACAACATGAAAACGGGCGAAATCGAGGTTGTCGCTTTGGATATGAAGGTGCTTTCCGAGGCGGAAACAACGCCGTTTTCTATTGGCGACGAGAGCGCAAACGAGCAGCTTCGCTTGAAGTATCGCTATCTTGACCTACGTCGTGAAAAAATTCAACAAAATCTTATTGTACGCAGTAAGGTGTGTCAGGTAGTACGTAACTATCTGTCCGAAAATGGATTTTTGGAAATTGAAACACCATTTTTAGGCAGATCTACTCCAGAGGGCGCAAGAGACTACCTTGTTCCAAGCCGTATTCACGAGGGCGCATTTTACGCATTGCCACAATCTCCACAGCTTTACAAGCAATTGCTGATGATTGGTGGTCTTGACAGATATTTCCAAATTGTAAAGTGCTTCCGTGACGAGGACTTGCGTGCAAACCGTCAACCGGAATTTACTCAAATCGACATTGAAATGAGCTTTGTTGACCAAGAAGATCAACTTATGACCATCATTGAAGGTTTGGTTAAGAAAATCTTTAAGGAAGTAAAGGATATTGACCTTGAAAACACCTTTATGCGCTTGCCATATAGCGAGGCAATGGACAGATTTGGCTCGGACAAGCCCGACCTTCGTTACGGCATGGAATTGATTGACGTAGCAAATGCAGTTGCAGGTAGTGGCTTTGTAGTGTTTGAAAACGCACTAAATGCTGGTGGCGCAGTCAAAGCCATTGTTGCAAAGGGTGCATGCGACAACTTTTCTCGTAAGGAATTGGACAAGCTTGTTGATTATGTCAAAACCTACAAGGCAAAGGGTCTTGCTTGGTACGGACTTGGTAAGGACGGAGTAAAGAGCAGCTTTGCAAAGGCTATGACGGCTGAAAGCTTGAAAAAGCTGGAGGAAGCTGTAGGCTTGGAGCAAGGCGACATTATGTTTGTCGTTGCAGATGCATGCTACGATACGGCAGTTGTATCCCTGGGTGCATTGCGTTGCCACCTTGCAGAAAAGCTTGGACTGATTGAAGATGGCAAGTATGCAATCCTGTGGGTTGTAGACTTTCCATTGCTTGAGTGGAGCGAAGAGGATAATCGTTGGTGCGCTAAGCATCACCCGTTTACAAGTCCTAAAAACGAAGATTTGCCACTTTTGACAACCGACCCAGGCAAAGCACGTGCTAAGGCGTATGACATTGTAATCAACGGTGACGAAATGGGCGGCGGCAGTATGCGTATATACAACAGTCAAGTACAACAGCTTATGTTTGAAACGCTGGGCTTTACTCAAGAGCAAATCAAGCAACGCTTTGGCTTTTTTGTAGATGCATTCAAGTACGGAACACCTCCACACGGTGGCCTGGCATTTGGCTTGGACCGTATGGTAATGACACTGACCGGTACAACAAATATCAAGGAAGTAATTGCTTTTCCAAAAATTCAAAATGCAAGCTGCCTAATGACCGAAGCGCCGGCTCCTGTTGAGCAAGCTCAGCTTGACGAGCTTGCAATTGCAATTGCTGCAAAGGAAGAAAAATGAGAGAAGTAGGTTTGGTTACTAAGCTTAAGGGCGAATTTGCCAGCGTGCGTATTGGCCGTCACTCAGCGTGCGGCTCGTGTGGAAAGTGTGGAATGTCGCAAAACCAAAAGCACGTAGACTTTTTTGTCAAAAACACTCTTGGTGCAAAGCCGGGCGACAACGTTGTGTTGGATATAAAGGAAGCCAACACGTTGAAGCTTTCGGTTGTTGCCTACGTAATTCCTTTGGTTTTGGGCTTGTTGGCATTTTTTGTCGGTATTTTGTTGGAGTGGCCTGATTGGGCAAACTTTTTAATGTTTGTTGGTGGTTGTGCCGTTGCCTATGCAATTGTTGCACTAATTGACAGACGCAAAAAGCACCAATGGGTGCAATCCCCCGATATGGTTGAAATTTTAAAATTTAATAAAGGAGAGTGATTTTTATGAGTAATTGTATTTCTACCCTTACTACAGAAAACTTTGCAGAGTTTACCAAAAACGATCTTGCAGTAGTGGATTTTTGGGCTACTTGGTGCGGTCCATGTAAAATGCTTGCACCTGTGTTTGAAGAGGTCGCTCAAAAGCTTACCTACGCTAAATTTGGCAAGGTGGATGTTGATGATTATCCCGACCTTGCAAGACAATTTAGAGTAATGAGTATTCCTTACGTTTTGATTTTTAAAAACGGCGAAATCGTTGACAAAGCAGTTGGTTTTTTACCTGCTGACGAGTTGGAAGAGTTTGTTGCAAAGCATAAGTAATTAAAAAGGACGTGTGTAAAACACGTCCTTTTTTTTGCTGTGGATAGGTCAATATTGAGCTGATTGTTTCGATACGATTTTTTGTGCTTGTGTTTTTGGGATACAAAGCGTTTAATATGCAAATATTGTCTAAAATATTTGTATAAAAACCTTTGACAATATGCAATAATAGTGGTAATATATTCCTATCAAATTAGTAGGAATTAAAATTATGAAACTATCAGCAAAAGCGAGATATGGTATGTATGCCATGGTGGAGCTTGCAAAAAGTGGCGAAAAGACCATGTCTGCCAGCGAGCTTGCCATCAAGACGGGTGTCACGGACAAGTATTTGGAACAAATACTTGCAATATTGAAAAAAAACCTGTTGGTTACCTCTACAAGGGGAGCAACGGGTGGCTACAGCCTTGCCAAATCACCTGATGAGATTACGGCTGGACAAATTTTGCGAGCCTTAGAGGACAATTTGGAGCTTGTAGAGTGTATCCACAAGGGATGCTCGACAAACGGTGCATGCAATTGCGTATCACGCAATTTGTGGACAAAGCTGTATATGCACATCAACGAATACTTGGATAATGTAAGTTTGAGACAACTTGCGGAGGATAATTTATGAAGATTTACTTAGATCACGGTGCAACAACGCCGTGTGACAAACGAGTAGTGGAGGAGATGATTCCTTACTTTACAAACGCATTTGGTAATGCCGACAGTCAACACTTTTACGGAAGAGAAACAGCGTCAGCTGTCAGGGATGCTCGTGCACGCTTGGCAAAGATTATCAATTGTGCGCCAAACGAGCTGTACTTTACGGCAAGTGGCACCGAATCAGACAACTGGGCAGTAAAGGGTGTTGCACTTTCTCGTAAGCACAAGGGCAACCATATCATTGTGTCCGCTATCGAGCACCACGCAATTTTGACAACGGCAAAGTGGCTGGAAAAAAATGGATTTGAAGTAACCTACCTGCCTGTTGACAACACCGGTATTGTTGATATGGAGGCTTTGAAAAAGTCATTTACCGACCAAACCACCTTGGTATCCGTAATGTACGTCAACAACGAAATTGGTACAATCCAACCAATCAAGGAAATTGCTTCGCTTTGTCACGAGCATGGTGTGCTGTTTCACACCGACTGTGTACAAGCCATGCCCTACCTGCCAATTGACGTAAGGGAGCTGGGTGTTGATTTACTAAGCTTTTCAGGTCACAAGTTTTACGGCCCCAAAGGAGTGGGGGCGTT
>JAFVXX010000178.1 GCA_017500905.1 Clostridia bacterium | reverse complement strand
TTTATTTAGTTGCCGAATCCCTTGTAGGGACTCGGCTAACAGGTGTCCTTTTTGTATGCGGCTTTACTTCTTTTTGCTTTTTTTGATTTTGATGTCACGCTCTATTTTGCTACCGCAACGCATCTTGCGAGTAGGGCTTTCACGATATGCACAAATTGCCTCCGACACTGCTTGATACATTTCGTCCGTTTCCTCCGCTACATTGTAGTTTACGGCGTGCTCTCTGCCGACGCCAATGCTTTCGGCAACCTCGCCGGCATCGATGTTTGCTGCCAAAAACACAAACTCCCAGCCGTGCTTTTCTTGTTGCTCCTTAATCATTTCCTTAATTTGCTTGTGCAAATACTTAGTACTGCAGTTTTCCATGCCATCGGTTGTAATTACAAAAACCGTGCTTTGTGGCACGTCCTCTGCCCTGATGTATCTGTGGATGTTTTTTACGTGATTAATTGCGTCGCCAACGGCATCCAACAATGCCGTCATGCCACCAACCACGTAGTCGTCAGCAGTCATTTGAGGCACTTGCTCAAGAGGCATTCTGTCATGAATAACAACACTGCTGTTGCTAAACAAAACGGTGGATACAAAGGCTTTGCCTTGACACTCCTTTTGCTTTGCCAGCATAGCGTTGAAGCCACCAATGGTGTCCTTTTCCATGCCTGCCATACTGCCACTTTTGTCCAAAATAAATACAAGTTCGGTTGTGTTGTTCATTGATTTTCTCCTTAATAAAAATGTAGTCGCAACTTAATTGCAACTACATTGTAACACACAATTATTTGGTTGTGGTCAATTGACAATTTACCTACACACCCAGGGTTGGTTGGTCAAAGTCAAACAGCGTTTCGTTGATGGCAAACACGTTGTAAATGCCCTTTTGTATAAAGTAGGTGATGATTATGTCAAACTTGCTGCTTTGGGACAATGCAAAGCCCACGGTAGCAAGCAAATGCTTGGTTTCCTCCAGAGTGAGGCGCAATGCAATGGCAAAGCAAAGCACGGTGTTTTTGCTTGGACGGTAGTTTTTTTCGTTTAGTATCTTGTACCAGGTTTGCTTGCTTACGTTTGCCCTTTTGTAGCACTCTACGTCCGAAATGCTTTTGGCATCAATAAGCTTCATAAGTGTCACGGCAAAGCTGTCGTCTATTTCGTCCAACATTTTTAGCAAGCTTTGTGGAGCCTCGTCAAGTGATTGCCTGCGTATGCGTGGCTTTGTGCTTGCTCTAAAGGATTCAACACGGCTTTCCTCTAAGATGCAACAATTTGCGCTGAAGGTATCTTCCTGTAGGTCGTCAAAATCAATGCTTGGATTCTCCAACGGCTCTGCCCTGCGCTTTTTACAGGAAAGCTTTGGCTGTGCAGTCCTCAGGTGCCTGTCGATATATCTTGCAATTTCTTGCGTTGCCCTGCTTTGTTCTTGCAAGGGCTGCTTGTCAAAAATTACAATGTACACGGTAAGCTCGGCAGCTTGCAAAAAGTCCGTGATGGTATCCACTGCCACCTGTAACGCTTGCTCCCTTGGGTAGCCAAAAGCACCCGAAGAAATAAGTGGAAAAGCAACCGTTTCGCAGTTGTATTGCACTGCCAATTGCAAGCTTTTGTTGTAGCACGAGGCAAGCAAGGCTGCCTCGCCCATTGAGCCACCACGCCAAATTGGGCCTACGGTGTGGATTACGTACCTTGCAGGCAAATTGTATCCTTTGGTAATTTTGGCATCGCCCGTGTTGCAACCACCCAGCGTTTTGCACTCCTCCAGCAGTTGACTGCCTGCAGCACGATGAATTGCGCCGTCTACGCCTCCACCACCAAGCAAGCTGTTGTTGGCAGCGTTGACGATGGCATCACAGCTAACCTTTGTGATGTCTTTTCTAACAATGTGTAATGGCATAGCTCTCCTTTTTAGATAGTTTTACTCAAAAAACAGGCTTGCACCTGCTTTTCGTACTGATTTCGGTCAAATTGCCAATTGCAACAAGCAAACCAATGCATGTCTGTTTCGTCACGATAAAAACTGCATACGTAGTTGACGTTGCGACGAAAAACCTCCTCGTCCCAGTTGTCGGCTATCCACTTGAGCCACTCGGGGCTACCTACCTTTGCCAAGGCAACGTTGTCGCCGTAGCGTTGCCAATCCTCTTTGGTGTAGCTTTGCGTATGCAAAATGCCACTTAGGTTTTCCTCTTCCTGACTGTAGCTTTTCTTGTCTACCCAGCCAATGCGACGCCACACCACCTTGTCGGCAAGCTTTTCCACCTCGACGGCAAGCACGATGCTGCAAAAATCCATTGTTACACCATCCATCAAGACGGGCACGGTGGCTTTGTCCAAGCCAAGCACGTACTTTACAAACCTTACGTCGCCTGTGCTACCCAAGTCGTCCGTCCAGCACGTTGAAAGGTGGGCCACTTCCGTGGTGTCGCCACCCAGCCACAAGTTGACGTAGTAACTAAGTGGATGTTCATCAATCCACAGCTGTCTTTGGACACCCCAAGATTGACGGGTGTCTACTACTTGTAAAACGTTCATTGCTCCCCCTACTTTTTTGCAAACTCTTTTCTGTCGGATGGCAAAAAGGTTGGTAGCGTATGCAGGTTGTTGGATGCTGCAATTTTGTGCAAAATGGCCTTCATTGTAGTATCCATTTCGCTTCCTTCGGTGTAGTCGGCCTTGACGTAAAAGTCAACACGGTCCTCGTCCACCAAGTACTTGCTTTCCTCGGCCTTTTGGTACACTCCAATGGAGTAGCCTCCGTTTAGACGAGTCAGCTTCATGCTGGGTACGTCGGTCAAGCCGTCGCCAACGTAAATCATGTTGCTGAAATGCACTGCACGTTGGTCCTGAGGCGTACGCATGTTAAGCTTGCGATGCTCTGCAACGTTTTCCACACCCTTGTTGATACGATACAAAAATTGCACCTTGCTGGTGTAGTTGATTGCCATTGCAGGCCACAACGGATTGCCCGCCTCGTCGTACACAAAGTCACAGGCAAACACGTTGGCAAATTTGTCGCCAATTTTGGTGCCCTCTATCATGGGCTTGAGCCCACAAGAAATTACGTAGTGCTTAACCTCCAATCCCAGCTTGTCGCCAAAGGCGTTGATGCGGTCAAACCAATCCTCCACACCCTTGTTGAGCTGCACGTCCTTGCCATGCTGCTTAAGGGCGCTGCGAGATACATCCAGCCCGTCAGCCCTTGCCTTTTGTACGGTAAGCAGCATATAGGCAAGTATGTAGTCCATTTCGTTTTTGTACGCAAGGTCGTCGGCCTGCACCCAAAAATCCCTTGCCGTCATGTTGAGGCTGGGGATAAACGAGTACTCCTGCATGTCCTTGACGGACAGCGTTTTGTCAAAGTCGTACATAATTGCAACAATAGGTTTTTTGTTCACGGCAGTTCTCCTTTTCCTTTTGTACTATTTTACACCAAAAAAGCCGTACAGTCAATACACAAAATTTGTAAAAACAGGGTTTTGCTGTTGACTAATTTGCAAAAAGAATCTATAATTTAATTTAAGGTAAATTATGTATAACATCTTGGTCAATCCCACTTCGGGCAAAACAAAATCAATCAAGGCTTTGAGTCGTGTAGAGCAGCTGTTTACACAACACAATCTGCCATACGTTGTACACGTCACAAAGTACCCCGGCCACGCAACCGAAATTGCTGCCGAGCTTACCAAACAAGGCAATTGCAACCTGATTGTCTTGGGTGGCGACGGCACCTTCAACGAGGTGCTAAACGGCATTGTTTGCTTTGACAACGTCAAATTGGGGCTTGTGCCTTGTGGCACGGGCAACGACTCTGTGCGTGCAACAACACTTTCGGCCGACGTGGACAAGGCCGTTCAGACAATACTGGACGGCGTTGTTGAATACGTGGACTTTATACAAATAGACGACAAGCGTGCCCTAAACTGCGCCGGTGCAGGTATGGACGTGGACACCCTTGTAAAGTACTCGGAAATGAAGCACTTCAAGGGCAAAATCAAGTACTACCTGGCACTACTTTCAGTGCTTCTAAAGCTGCAATTTCACAAAGCAACCATCACCACCGACAATCAAACCTTTGATACGTCCATATTTATGGTGGCAATCAGCAACGGCACCTGCATTGGTGGGGGTATGCCCGTAAGCCCACTTGCCGACGTGCAGGACGGATTGCTTAACGTGGTAATTATCAACGAGCTGCCACGACGCAAGGTGCTGGGAGCATTGCTTAAGTTTTTAAAGGGCAAGCATTTAAGCTTGTCTTGCGTACAGCACTTTTTAACCAAGCAAGCAACGTTGCAAATACACGACAGCGGCAAGACGGAAATTGACGGCGAGGTGCAAAACCAACAAACGCTTAATTGCCGTGTTGTGTCCAACAAATTGCAAGTTTACTACAACAAAGGAGAAACAAAATGAGCACCTGTAACCACGATTGCAAAAACTGCGCTTCACAATGCAATCAAAGTACAATTGCAACCAACCCCAACAGCAACATCAAAAACGTAATTGCCGTAATGAGTGGCAAGGGTGGCGTAGGCAAAAGCCTTGTCACCAGCCTACTTGCAGTCTACAGCAGACGAGCAGGCTACCAAACCGCCGTGCTTGACGCCGACATCACCGGGCCAAGCATACCTCACAACTTTGGACTTGACCAAAAGGCATACGGCAACGAGCAGGGCATACTCCCCGTTGTGTCCACCACCGGCATCAAGACAATGTCGCTAAACTACCTTACGCAAAGCCCTACCGACCCCGTTGCGTGGCGTGGCTCCATGATAAGCAACTGCGCAAAGCAATTTTACACCGACGTGCTGTGGGAAGAGGTTGACTACATGTTTGTAGATATGCCCCCGGGAACAGGCGACGTGCCCCTTACCATCTACAAGGAGCTGCCCGTCAAGGCAATAGTTGTCGTAACCACCCCTCAAGACCTTGTCGGCATGATTGTGCAAAAGGCAATAAACCTTGCAAAAAAGATGGATATCCCCGTTGTAGCATTGGTAGAAAACATGAGCTACTTTGTGTGCGACGAGTGCTGCAAAAAGCACTTTGTCTACGGCAAAGGCAATGCAATACAAATTGCCAAGGACAACAACATTGCAGGCGTTTACCAATTGCCACTGGATTTGCAAACGGCAACCCTTGTGGACCAAGGACAGGTAGAAAACGCACAACAACTGGACGTGCAAGCATTGTTTGCGCAAATCGTTGACTTTTGCAACAAGTAATTACAAGCCCTACTTAGGTAGGGCTTTTTTTGCGCTAAAAAATGGGGCTACTTAGCACAAAGCTTTGCAAATCGCAGTAGCTTGGACATTGCCTTTTGGATACCTTTACCTTTTGCGACCTGCCATTAGACAATCTGCACACAGCCCACGAATACAAACTTTCGGCTACGGCAAAGGTTTTGCCGTCCTTTTCTATCGTCATACAACAAATTCTCCTTTTTTGTAACCATTATACCACACTAAATATGACAGTTTTGGGCAAGTTTTACAAAAAAGTTAAACTTTTTTGCAAAATAAAGGGGGCAAGCCACACGGCTTGCCCCCTGTTTGTTTTGTTGTTAGTTTTTTGTATTTTGTGATTATTATTTTATAAAACCATTTTCTATCAAATATTTATATACTTTATTAAAATCTTTCTTAACTACAGAAAATTCATTGTTTTTATTATACCACAGGAAATTTGTGTTTTCAAGATGTTTTACTTTTTTTCAAGCAAAAACGCCCCATACCTTTGGGGGCGTTTGAGGTATTTGTGGGGGTAGTTGG
>JAFVXX010000018.1 GCA_017500905.1 Clostridia bacterium | reverse complement strand
CTACCTCGCTGTCGCAATTGCCACGCACTGCTACAATGCTGTTTGCAATGGCGTTGAGGGCATTGGCTACGTACATTGGATCGTAGTCGCTTGGCACTCCGTTGCGTGGGCCATGGTAGTACAAATCGCCCAAAAGCACCAGCTTGTTTGCACCTGTTTGAGCAAAGGTACTTACCACCTTGTCTACTGCACTTTTGCTGCCGTGCAAATCGGTTGCAACAAGTAGTCTCATTGGTTGTCCTCCCAGGTTAGCAAATTGATGCCAATAGCGCTGTCATACTGACGATTGGTTGCAATGGGGTGTACCGTGACGAAAATTTCGGCTGTAGCTGACACTACTGCGCTGTTGAGGTGTCCTCCCACGACGTCAAACATGGTTGCCAGCGTTGCGTGCAGGTGGACGTGGGGTTGACCGTCCTTTTGAGTGATGTTGCCGCAAAGCGAGGTTATTTCCGCCATGGCCTTGATTTGCTTGGTGTAGTACTGCCTTTCAAAGGTGTCAAAGACGCCCATTTCGGCCTGGTCGGTTGCGCCAATACCGCTGACGGTTGCACAAGTAAGGTTGATTTGCGCAGCAAACTGCGTCAATGCAGAAACAATTTCCTCGCCCTTTTGAAGGACTACAAGATAGGTGTTGCCTGATTGAGTGTATTTCATAAGCTTTGTCTCCTTTGGTATGATTATACCACAACAAAACAAACTTTACAATGCTTTAGTTTAATTTACATACAAAATTGAAATAAAAAAAGGCTTGATAAATCAAGCCTTTTGTTGATTGGGAATCTGCCTTTTTACATTTCGGCGTATTGGTCGTAGGCGTCGGTGACGTCGTAGCCAAACAGGCTTTGAAGGTAGCCACGCTCAAAGGGTGAAATGCCGTCATATGCGCACAGGCACAGGCAAATTTGAAGCAGCGCAACCTTTGACGTCATAGAAAAGTTGTTGCGCATGTATTCAAACAGCTTGCCGGTGAGCTCGTGCCAGCTGTTTTGACGAAAAACCCTTTTGAAGTCGTCAAAGGATTTGTACGAGTAGCCTGTTACATTTTGAAAAAACTCGTATTCGGCACGAGTCAACTCGATGTCGGCATTGTAGGCAACGTAGCCTACCATATGTACGATAAACTTGTCATTGCCTGCCTCTTGATGATCTTGGTCAAATCGACAGTAGGCATTGTTGGCAATGCGCAAAAGCTCGCCCTTGTCCAGTCGAGCATACTGCTTTAGCAAATCATATAAGCTTGCCATTTTTTTACGTCCTCCCCTGCCGAATTAGTCCTTGTCCTTGTGTTGCTCGTAGTAGTTTTGCAAAACGACGTCCATTGTGATGAAGGGCATACCCATAGCAATGGATTCGTCTACAATTTGACGGTCTTGCTTCAGCGTGCAACCAACGCTTTGCTCCTCCACTACTGCAGGCTCAACGCCTATTGGCGACCACTCGGGCATTACGGCGTCGCTGCCCATCGACATGTAGAAATCCATGTAGGAAAGTGGGTTACCTTCGGAATCAGTGTACATTTCTGCCATGATGGAGCCCCATGCGCGCCAGCTTGCACGAAAACACGTGCCGTTGGAAAACACGGGTACACCCGTTGCGCTGTTTTGGTGATCTTGTCCGGCAAAAATGTAGCCGTGCTCGTAAATTTCGTCACGAATAAGCTGTAGCATTTCGCTAAACTCTTCGCCCTTTACTTTGGGGGTGGGATAGGAACAATCAAAATCTGTCCAGCCAACAATTTTTAGTGCCATAGTCGTAAATCTCCTTTATTTAATTACATTTGTGCGTATTGGTCGTGGGCGCAAATTACCTCGTAAGGAAAAATGCCACGCATGTAGCTTGGTTCAAATGGCGATATACGGTCGATTGCGCACAGGCAAAGCCCAATTTGAAGCAACGCCACACGGGATTTCATTGACCAGTTTTCCATTGCGTGCTTGTACATTGCCATTTCGGTGTCGTAATATGGTCTGGCTGCTTCCTGACAGTAGTACTTAAAATCCTCGAAACTTTTGCGCTTAAACCCTGATACGTTGTTGAAAAACTCGTACTCTGCCATGGTAAGCTCGACGTCGCCTGTCCAAGCAAGGCGTTGTATCAAAATGGCAACAAATTGGTGCCTTTTTACTGCGTCGGGTACGTCGTCGGCAAAGTTGTTGATGGCATTACGTGCAATGCGATACAGCTCGTTTGTGCCCTTTTTTGCGTACATATCCAGCAAGTCGTGAATATCCATAATTGGTTACCTGCCTTTACTAATTTAGCCCTTTGGCTAACGTATAGATTATACTACTTTGTCTTGCCAATGTCAATAGTAAACTAAAAAAAGTCCTTGGTAAACCAAGGACTTTTGGTGCTGGTGAGAGGATTCGAACCTCCGGCCTATTGATTACGAATCAATTGCTCTACCAACTGAGCCACACCAGCATTTGTTTGTTGCTTAAAAAGTATAGCAAATTTACAAAAAATTGTAAAGAGTTTTTGCATATGTTGCAAAAAAAACTGCAACCTTGCTGATTGATTGCATCAGTTGCAGCTTGCGTTGATTAGTTGTTGAATATACTTGCTTGCTTTGCGTGGATTGGTCAGCACCACCACTTGCGCCTGAGTTTGGGCAAGCTGTGCAATGATGAAGGGGCGCACCTTTTTATTAAAGGTTTTGATGTAGTTGGAAAAATCCCTGTCGTGCTTTTCGATGCAGCCTTGCGCTATATCTGGGCGTTGCTTATGTAGGTTTTGTAGGTGTCTAAGGGTTGCCCTGCGCATACATACGCTGCGCTTGTAATCCAAAAAGATTACCAACGTTGCCCTTTGAAGCCTGTCGGCCAAATGACTGCGCCACATACCGTCTATTAGCCAGCTGTCGCCTGCAATTAGTTGGTCGTGGATTTGCTTGCGCTGTGCATAGGGAATCATTTGCCAATTGGGTGCCCACAGCACCTTGTCGAGATGCACTACGGGGCGATTGAGCAGCTGCCCAAGTTGGTTGGAAAGGGTTGTTTTGCCACTTCCCGGACAGCCAATGATTGCAACACGTTGAAAATTGGTCATTTGCTCCACTCCCTTATTGCACGGGCTTGGTCACGGTCCATATCCTTTTGGGCAATGGAATCTCGCTTGTCGTACAGCTTTTTGCCCTTGACAAGTGCAATTTCTACCTTGACAAGGCTGTCCTTGAAGTACATTTTGAGGGGGACGATGGAGTAGCCCTTTTCCTTGACCTTTCCCAAAAGGCGCATTGTTTCACTTTTGTGTGCAAGCAATCGGCGATTGCGTCGGCTTGCCACGTTGCTAAAGCTGCCCTTGTCGTAGTTTTTGATGTAGCACTCTCGCAAAATCAGTTGGTCACCGACAATTTCGCAGTAGGAATCGGTGAGGTTGACTTCGCCATCACGTAGCGACTTGACCTCACAACCAATAAGATTGATTCCACACTCCAACGTTTCGACTACAAAGTAGTCGTGAGTGGCCTTTTTGTTTAGTGCAATTGTTTTCATGCTTATATTATATTTTCTCCGTTGGATTTTGTCAACCATCAACCAGCATCATATCTATTTTGCATGCAGATTGGTTGACCGAGTAGATGGCTACACGCACCTTGTCGCCCAAGCTGTAGCGTCTGTTTGGGCATACCAATGTAAATTTTTCCTTGATAAACTGCGTTGCGCCGCTGCTTAGCAGGCGTGCCGACACAAAGCCCTCGACGGTGTTGGCGAGTTGTACAAAAATGCCGTTTTCCGTTACTCCACTGACAATGCCCTCCAGCGGCTTGTCCAAAAGGGTGGCTGCGTATTGGCACTTTTTGACGTCGTCGGCCTTGCGCTCTGCCTCGTCGGCAATCTTTTCCGTCTTGCTGGCTTGCAGGCCGGAGGCTTGGCACATCTCTTCGTAGGCATCAAGTGCCTTTTGCGTCATTTTGCCCGAAATAAGCGTTTTGAGCACACGGTGCACTACCAAATCGGCATACCTGCGAATAGGCGAGGTAAAGTGACAGTAGCAAGCGCTTGCCAAGCCAAAGTGTCCTGTGTTGACGTCGCTGTACTTTGCCTTTTGCATGGTACGCAGCATTACGTCGTTGATTAGGTTGAAGTAGGGGGTGTCTTGCGCTTGATTTAGCGCCTTTGATAGGCTGGTTGCGTGCAAATCCTGCGTTTCCTTGATGGTGATGCCCAATCCCTTGAGCAACGCAATCAGCACGGCGACCTTTTCGGAATCGGGCTTGTCGTGTACACGGTAGACAAAGGGTACCCCGCAATCGCTTGCATATTGTGCAACCGTTTCGTTGGCAACAATCATAAATTCCTCGATTATTTGATGGGAAAACAGCGTTGTTCGTGGGACTACGTCCACCACCTTGCCATCCTTCATCACAAAGGAAACCTCCTTGCTGACAAAGTTGATGTTGCCACGCTTTTGGCGCTTGTCAATGAGTATTTTGGCAAGTTCCTTGCATGCTTGCAGCATATCACGTAGTTGCTTGTCGCAAGTGGTGACACCATCTAACACGTCCTGCACTTGGTTGTAGGTTG
>JAFVXX010000177.1 GCA_017500905.1 Clostridia bacterium | reverse complement strand
TATAATAAATTGTAAAAATATACAAAATATGTATAAATTGGGCAAAAATGAAAAAAGAAGAGCTTTGTAAAAATCCATACATCAATTACGTGCTGTTGCAAGGCAGCGTGGAGTAAAGTG
Source organism: Clostridia bacterium (assembly GCA_017500905.1). Taxonomy (GTDB): domain Bacteria; phylum Bacillota; class Clostridia; order Christensenellales; family CAG-314; genus RGIG5495. The sequence goes on along the minus strand of JAFVXX010000177.1, from coordinate 4,004 downwards.
CCCGTCTGCTCTAAAAAAGCAGCAGTTGATAGACTTCCTTTTGCAGATTGAAGCAGGTCAGCTTGAGCCATATTTTACAAATATGGGGCGTCCTGCCAGGCTTTGCGCTGAAGGTAATCCCTCGGGGCTGACGTCAGAGGATATCAAGCAGGTAGAGTGTCTTTTGCAAAATGCGCTGGATATGCTGGAGGAAATGAAAAGCAAGCTTGTCAAGTAGTAGTACAAAGCAAAAGGACGAAACTTTGTGTTTCGTCCTTTTTTTTGTTGCTGAATTTAAAGGATGGTGTTACTCGCTTCGTAGTGCCTTTACAGGGTCCATCTTGGATGCAAATGCGCTTGGAACAAATCCTGCAAGCACCGTCAGCACGCAGCTTATTACAACCAATGCGATTGCCGCAGTTGGCGCAAGGCTTGCAATGTTTACCATCAGTACGCCCTTTGCAACGTTTTTAAGTATGATGTTGGTAGGTATGCACAGCAGGTAGGTGATGGCAATGCCAATCACACCGGAGGATAGTCCAATCAAAAAGCTTTCGGCATTAAATACGTTGGATACGTCACGCTTGCTTGCTCCAAGGCTACGTAGCACGCCAATTTCCTTGGTTCGCTCAATAACCGACGTGTAGGTGATGATGGCAATCATTACGCTACTTACCACCAGCGAAATAGATGCAAATGCAACAAGCACGGCGGAGATTATGTCAATCATTTGTCCCATGGAGGAGGAAAGCACCTCGGTTGCGTCGGAGTAGATAATTTTGTTGGCTTTGCCCGCTTCTGTTTGGCTCCATCCATCCAAAAAGGCAATTATTTCGTCCTTGCTGTCAAAGTCCTTTGGGTAAATGTAAATGGCAGTAGGCACTTCGCTTGCGCCAAATTGTTGCATAACCATTTGCATTGCTTGCTCGTCGGTTATGTTTTTGTAGGTGGCAGAAAGAGCCGTCTTTACAAGGCTAAGTGGCATTTGGGTGTAAACGCCTGTTTTTGTTTGGTAGTACACCGTGCTTTCCGTTTGAGCTTTGGCAATTTGGCTGTCTTTGCTGTTGGCAATGTACTTTTGAGTAAGGCTTGGCATGTAAAGCAATCCTGCCGAGTACAGGCTAAGTGGTGCATCTTCCTTTACACGGATAATGCCCGATATGGTAAGCGTTTCGGTGTTGGCAGTGTCGTTGTAGGCTGCCTCAAGCTGCTCTTGGGTAGAAACAGCTTTGTAGCTTAGCCCGTCCTTTAGGTAAAAGGCGTCGTTGTACACAAGCTTAAACTCTTTGCCTACAAGGCTGCTAAATGCAATGTCTTGATACTTGCCGTCCGTTTCGCTGTAGGCTATGCCAAGTGCAGTAAGGGTGCTTGTGCTGATACGGTTTTGGCTATCTACAACAATGGCAATTTCGTTGGCGTTTATTGGGTAGTGGCCGTACAGCTCGTCGTATTGGCTAAGCACAAATTCCGTATTGGACAATGCTTCTTGAAATACTGAGGTGGTGCCAATAAACAAGTTTAGCATAGAGGACTCGGGATTTTTTACCAACACGTAGTTGTCGCCGCTTTTGGTAATTACCTTCAAATCGGTTGCGTAGCTGTACTGTACGTCGTTGATAAGCCTTTCTTCCTGTGGCAACGCCATTTGCTCACGGTAAAAGTCGTTGACGTAGCTGTAGTAGGCGTTGTCAATCAGGTTGTAGTGCGCCAGCGTGCCTATTGTTTGCTCGGGGTTGTACACGTGTACGTTGTTGTCGTCCTTGGGGAAATTTGGCAACTTATTACCTGCGTTTTGCATCATTTCCTCGTACAATGCTTCGGGGTCGGCTGCAACCTGACTGATTGTGATGGGGTAGCCCGACAGCGTGTCGCTTTGAAGCTTGGCAATGTAGTTGTTAAATCCGTTTGATAGTGCAAGCACCAACGCAACGCCAATTATGCCTATGCTACCTGCAAAGCTGGTCATTACGGTACGGCCCTTTTTTGTAAGCAGGTTTTTAAGCGACAAGGACAGGCTGGTTGCAAAGCTCATTTTGACCTTGCGTTTGCCCCTTGCTTTGGCTTTTGTGCAAGGCTCGACTTGTTGGTCGTCCTTGCAAACGGTGGCTTGTGGGGCAACGTAGGGGTTGCTGTCGCTAATCACCTCGCCGTCGTGCAGGCGAATTATGCGTGTAGAGTACTTTTCGGCAAGCTCGCTGTTGTGCGTAACCATGATGACAAGGCGATTTTTTGCAATTTCCTTCAACAAATCCATCACTTGCACGCTTGTTACGCTGTCCAATGCGCCCGTAGGCTCGTCGGCAAGCACAATTTGAGGATTGTTGACAAGTGCACGGGCAAGGGCAACACGCTGCATTTGTCCACCGGAAAGCTGATTGGGCTTTTTGTAGATTTCGGCAGCAAGACCAACTTCTTCCAACGCCTTTATTGCACGCTTGCGTCTTTCCTCCTTGCCAACACCCGATATGGTCAACGCCAGCTCGACGTTTTCAACCACACGTTGATGTGGGATCAGGTTGTAGCTTTGAAATACAAAGCCGATTTGCTCGTTTCGGTAGGCATCCCAATCCTTTTCGCTGTACTCCTTGGTGGATACGCCGTCAATTTGCAAATCGCCCGTGGTGTAGTGGTCAAGTCCACCAATTACGTTGAGTAACGTGGTTTTGCCGCAACCACTTGGGCCAAGTATGGATACAAATTCGCTTTGTCTAAAGTCGATTGATACGCCCTTTAGCGCATGTACGGTAAGTTCCTTGTTGACTACGTAGTCTTTGACTATGCTTTGTAGCTTCAACATAAACGTTTACCTCCTTAGTTTGTTTGTTGGTAGTGTAAAGCAATATGCTTAATAGTTTCTTAAATATTACGTCTTTATTTGACGTTTGCTGTCACAAATGGGCATGGGCTTACAAATTGCAGCCTTTGGTTGGTGTGAGGATGCACAAAGCAAAGCTTGTGCATATGCAAGCACATGCGATTGTAGCTGCTTCCACCGTACAGGCTGTCGCCAACGATGGGGTGTCCAATTTGCTTAAGATGGGCACGAATTTGGTGTGTCCTGCCCGTTTGGGGCTGTACCTGCAGCAGCGTTGTGTTGTCGTAGTGTGCAACAGCCTCGTAGTAAGTCAGCGCCTGCTTGCCCTCGTCGTCCACCAACGTCAACGAGCTGTCGTTGCTGTGCGTAAGGGGCAAATTGATTGTGCCACAGCCGTGCAAGATGCCGTCCACCAGCGCAAGATAGGTTTTTTCTACCTTGCCCTGCCGTAGTAGATTGACAAGGTAGTCCTTGGTTAGGCAATTTGTTGCGCCCAGCACAAGACCGCTGGTTTGCTTGTCCAGCCGTGTTGCAACGTGCAGGGTAAAGGGCTTGCCAAGCTTGTCAAAGTGGCTTTTCAAGGCATTTCCAAGCGTTTCAAGCTGATGCGCACGGTCGGGGTGGCAGGGCATGCCCTCGGGCTTGTTTACTACGTACAGGTAGTCGTCGCAGTAGTAAACCTCCAAGGGAAGCTCCCACGGAAGAATGTCGCTGGGCTGTTCGTAAAAGGTCAAATTTAGCAAATCGCCCTGACGTAGTACGTATCTTACGTTTTGGCGTTTGCCATTTACTGTAATCCCGTCAAACCCGTAGGTGAATTTAAGTAGGCTTACGTGTCGTGTGGAGTAGTTGAGATGGTTTTTTAAAAAATCCTTTACCGTCCAGCCGTCGTGAGCCTTTGTGATGGTGTAGGTTGTTGTCATACGAAATATTGTACAGCAAAAGGCGATTTTTTGCAACAAAAAAAAGGCTGACCGAAGTCAGCCTTTTGTGTTTGTGTGTTGATTGTATTAGGTCAACAAGAATGTTGCAAGGAAGAATACGGAAAGTACCCATGTAGCAACGGAGATTTCCTTAACCTTACCTGTGCAAAGCTTAACAAGTACAAATGTCAAGATACCAAGACCGATACCTGTAGAAATACCGTAACCAAGTGCCATGATGATGAATGTCATGAAACCTGTGATAGCTTCTGCTGGATCGTTCCAGT
>JAFVXX010000176.1 GCA_017500905.1 Clostridia bacterium | reverse complement strand
TGCCATAGGCAGACGTGCACGAATGCGCCTCTTGCGGACGTGGACAAGGCTTTCCCTCCACTACTGCACAAACCGAGCAGACCTCGCATCCCGTTGCCCCTATGATGAAGGCATTGGGATAGGCTTGCTTTGCGTATTGTAAAAGACGGGACAACCTGTGGGCGTGCACACCCTTGCAACGTGCAATTGCTTGTTGGTTGTCAAAGCTGACACCCTCAAATACCGATTGCACCACTACTGCGTGCTTGCAGCCCAGCACCTTGTCTTGCATTTGCCGTGCGCTGCCACAATGTGGTGGACAGGTGTAGTTGACACCATATCTGCCACAAAGATTTTCCTCGCAATATTTAATCAGCGATTGGTCAAAGGGTATTTTACTTGTAGGCACCAAGGCGCTGTCGTCAAAGCCCAAGGTTGCCGCATACGCAAGAATAGTTGTCATACTGTCAGCCCCTTTTGATAAGCACGCTGCTGTGACAAGCCATGCCACGGCCTTCGCCCACAATACCAAGCGTTTCGGTTGTGGTGGCCGCAATTGCAACCTGACTTGCGCAAATACCCAAGGCGTTGGCAAGATTGGATGCCATTTCGTCCAGGTGTGGCGCAAGCTTTGGCTGCTGTGCCATTACGGTTGCCGACACGTTGAGCACCTCCCAGCCGTCGTCGTGCAGTAGCTGTGCCACCTTTTGCAAAAGCACAATACTGCTGGCATCCTTGTAGGCGTCGTCCGTGTCGGGAAATTGATGTCCTATATCCTTGTTGCCCGAGGCAGACAGCAGCGCATCCATTACGGCGTGCGTCAGCACGTCAGCGTCGCTGTGGCCAAGCAGCCCTTTGTCAAAGCTGATATGCTTGCCACCCAAAACAAGGGGACGGCCTTGAACAAGCTGATGCACGTCATAGCCAACGCCTGTGCGAAGGGTTGGCAAATCGCATCGTTGAGTAATCTTGACATTGCAATCAAGGTTTTCGACAAAGTGCAACTCGCCGTAGGCTGCCTTGTAGACCTGACTGTCATCGGTAAAGGCGTTGGGAAAGGCTTCGTAGGCATACAAAATCCTTTGAGTGTCAAACACCTGTGGCGTTTGGACTGCACGAAGCTGGGCACGGTCGACAGCCTTAAACTCGACAAGGTTGTACACCGTGTCGTGGATGGGACCTACAGGTATTGCCGAGCCACTTTGCTTTGCCGTGTCAAACAGCCTTTGAATAAGCTTTGTGGAAGCATATGGGCGCGCGCCGTCATGAATAGCCACAAGGGCACTTTGCTTACTGATGGCAAGCAGCCCGTTTTTGACCGATTGATGACGGTCTTGCCCTCCCTTGACAAACTTGGCAAAGGGGAAAAGCTGCTTCCACTCGTCGTTGTCGGTGACGATTACAACTTCGTCCACAACGGGCAAAAATGCCTCCACCGACCATTGAAGGACGGGCTTGCCCAACAGCATTTGGCTGAGCTTGTCTCCTCCAAAGCGACTGCCTGTGCCGGCTGCCAATATTACTGCACTTTTCATATATCAAATCTCCGTTACTATTTCATACAGCTGGTCGACTTGGTCCTTTTTGACCGTCTCTTGCAGCATCTTGACAACAAAGGTCAGGCTGCCCGATGCAAAATGCACGGTAACTTTGTCGCCTACCTTTAGTTTATGCCCTTGCTTTGCAGGCTTGCCATTGACGTCAATTTTGCCTGCAGAGCATGCCTCTTGTGCAACCGTACGTCTTTTGAGTATGCGAGATACCTTTAGAAATTTGTCTAATCTCATAGTTTCACCTGTTAAAAAATGCGAAGAAAGCTTCGCATTGTTTTGTTAATTATGCTTTGGGCAGCTTAGTAAACTTGACCGTAAAGGTAGAGCCTTGGCCAACTGTGCTTTCGACCGATATGGTTGCATTGTGCAGCAGGCATATCTTGTGCACGATGGACAAGCCCAAGCCTGTGCCACCCGTTTCACGACTACGGCTGTTGTCTATACGATAGAAACGCTCAAACATCTTGCTGAGGTGCTGAGAAGGTATGCCTTGACCTTGGTCGGTGACAGAAATTGTCGCTTCGTCTTGCGTTGCCTTGACCTCGACAAGCACCTTGCCATCCACCTTGTTGTATTTGATGGCGTTGTCTATCAAATTGCTTAGCATATGCTCAAGCAAGGACTCGTTGCCGTAAACCTTGACGTCGGCAGTCTTTGCTTGCACCACTACGCCCTTTTGCGATGCGTTTAGGTCGTGATTTTTGATACATTTGTCCACAAGGGGACGAAGACTGACAACGTCGGTGAAGTTGCCCTCGGTGTAATCCAGCTTGGACAAATACAGCAAGGCGTCGATTGTCTTTTTCATATAAACGGCCTCGCTGTGGATACGGCCTACGTAATCCTTTATTACAGCCTGGTCAACAATCAGTCCGCTGGAAATAAGCTCGGAAAAGCCACTTATGGAGGTAATAGGCGTCTTAAGCTCGTGCGAGGCGTTGGCAATAAAGTCGGCACGGTTACGTTGCTCTCGGCGAAGCCAGGTTACGTCGTACATTACCAATGAAATCAAGTCGCCACTTTCGCCTTGTGAGTTTTGAAAGCAGTTAATGGACGAAAAGTAGATTTTGTCCGTGACGCTGTCGTGGTAGTCAAAAACGATTTTTTCCCTGGTTTGCAGGGCTTGGTCAATTTTGTCACGACAAAGCTGGTCGGTTACTATTTGCTTGTAATGAGTGTTTTTTGCAACGGCATCCACGCCAAAGATGTGACGTGCGTAATCGTTGATGGCATAAATGTTGCCCTGCGTGTCGATGATGATCAAACCCTCGGCGACGTTTTCGACGATGTAATTAAGCTTGTCTCTCTCGGCACTTAGCTTTGTAATATATTGATAAATGCTGTTGTTGACAACGTTTATTTCGCTGAATGCCTGCTCAACCTCGGGGTACTTGTGATTGGTGTTGATGGGCTGATACTCACCCCTTGCCGTCATACGCAAATTTTTGGTGACGCTGTTGAAGGCATCCACAACGTTGGCGCTGGTTTTGCCCATACGATTGGTGCTGATGGCAATAACTATTGCCAGCGTTACCACCAAAAACAACGTGCCTACCAAAAAGAAGTCGACGTTGCTTTCACTTTGCACAGAGGTTTTGCAAACAAATCCATCCTCGAGCTTAAAGATGCAGCAAACCTTGCCCCGCAATCGGTAGGTTTCGTAGCCTGAGGTTGCGTTTGCAAGGTTAAGCTCGTATTCGGTAAGCAGTGGTACAACACCCTCGACAGAATTGCTTTTGTCGCTGTTAAGCAGTATATGTCCATCAGAATCGGCAATGCAAACGTTGAACCATTGTTGCGCTCCCGCAAACTCGTCTACCTTGTCTTGCATTTGCTTTTCGTCTGTGCAAAGCTGAAGCTGGTTAGAAAACACTGTGGTCAAGCCAACCAAGTCCTCGGTCAAATTGCGATTGCTGACAATGCTGATTACTGAAAGGGAAATGAAGAAAAATGCTACCAGGCTTACAACAAGTATAAGTACGTTGCGCCTGACAAGCTCCTTGTACATAAATTAGTCTCCGTTTACTACAAAGCCTACACCACGAACCGTGACAACATACTCCTCGTCGGTGACGGCTGCAAGCTTTTCTCTGATGGTTTTGACGTGCATATCCAGCGTGCGAGTTTCTACGTTGGAGGAATCAAATCCCCAAATTTCCTTTAGCAGGGTTGCACGGGAAACAACGTTGGGGCTGTTGCCTACGATGATGGAAAGCAAATCGAACTCCTTGGCGGTAAGCGTGATAGGCTTGCCGTTTAGCGTGCAGACGTGCTTGTTGCGATCGACAACAAGATTGCGTGCCGACACTACGCTGCGCTTGTCCTGAGTGGGATTTGCCTTGCGAAGGTTACTTTTGATGCGTGCGATAAACTCGGCGACACCAAAGGGCTTGCTTATGTAATCGACTGCACCGTTGTCCAGCCCCTTGACGATGTCAAACTCATCGGACAAGGCAGACAAAATGATTACAGGAATGTTGGAGTAGTTGGGCGATTGATTGAGCCTTTCGATTACGTCGTAGCCCGACATATGGGGAAGCATCAAGTCCAACACAATTAGATTTGGAACTTGCGTCTTGAGTGCTTGCAAAAAGTCAAGTGGATCAACAAAGCCTACTGCGTTGAAGCCGTTTAGCTCCAAGGTTGCCTTGATTAGTGAATGAATGGAATTGTCATCTTCGACAAAGAATATGGTTTCTTTCATTTTGCTTTACCTCTATTTTGTTTTTTACTCGTAACACGCAAAACAACACTGCAACCAAAAGGGTTACGATCAATGCTACTACAGGTATTACAAAGTTGTACTTGGTTGTAAAATATACGTTGGATTGCCCCATATCCGTAGGGCTTGGAAGTTGACCGGGATCGTAGGGTATACCGTATTGCTCGGCCATGCCTTGCATATTTAGCAAGCTTGCTACGGGAATGCCACGTTGAAGGTAGCGTTGCAGCAAGCCGTCGTTGGGATCAACATTGACCAACGCACCGTTGTTGACAACAATGCCCGGTGAGACGTAGCCCGACTCGATGTGGGCACTTAGCCCTATGCCAAGGCCGACCATACTGCCCCCTACGTTGAGCATAAACTTGACGTCGGCAGCGTTTGCCTGCAAATACTCCAATCGATAGGCAATGTTTTGTTGAAAGTTTGATTGTTCGACAAAGGTTACACTGGGAACAGCCTCTATCCTTTGCTTGATTTGATTGCGATACGTCTCTGCCGTTTGACTTGCATTGTCATCCCAAATCATATAGCTACCGAATGTGCTGCCGCAGTCGTTGCCACCACCCAGGGATACGCAATCCAGCATGCTTTGCTTGTCAAACACCTTTTGACGTGGTTGCTCGGCACCGTAGCCGCACAAATATGCCATCATGTCAAAAAAGGTGAAGTCCTCGTTGGTAGCACCAAAGTTGGAGGCACCAACCGAGCCCATCAGACACATATCCAGCCCGTACGCCTCGCCTGCAGCCACAGCACATACGTTTAGTGCGGGGAAGGAGCCCGAAAAAACCATAAGCACCTGATCACCCGGCTGGAGCTTTGCCTTGACAAACATGCTGACTACAACTGCTGCCCAATGTGGATTTACAGAGGTGCGCTTAGATTTGAGCACACCATCGGTTGTGACTATGTATGAAAACTCTTGTCCAAGAAGCCCTGTTTGAAGCAGGTCTTCATCTGAAAAGGCTATGTTGTGCCGCTGCTTGTAGTACTTGATTTCGTCAAACGCCCTTTGCGCCAATGCCGTTGCCTTGAGCATTACAGCTTGGTGAGGGCTGTCGGAAAGCGTCTTTGTTGCGTCGCAAAGCGCCACCGACAATATTACAAAAAGCAACCACAGGCAAAGCACAAGGGCTGTTTTTGCACGTTTTGTCATAGGATTACTCCACAAACGGACAACAACACTACTACAAGCTCGACAATGCCTACCACGATTGCAAGCGATACGCTTGTTTTGAGTACGCCTTGCTTAAACATGTTGTTGGCGATGATTCCCGAAACGGTGTAGCCAATTACGGAAATTGCGATTGAGCCTATATTTAGCGAAAATGCACCAAAAATTAGGTTGAATACTACGTGCAATGCCAGACTGATGACAATAAGCAACACAAAGCGGCGCTTGCCAAACACCAAAAATCTGCGAGAAAGCAGCTTTACGATGTAGTAGGCTGCAATTGCAATCAACAACGTGTACACCATGCGCAAGGGTTGACCAATGTGCGCCACCATTAGGCCGGGAACAATCAGTCCACCGGGGGTGATGTCGGTCAATTCGTAAAATACTATGCTGACGATTACGCCAAGTATCAATAGTTCTGCCATATTACAGTGTTTCTCCGTTGTTTTTGAAGTAATCTACAATTTGCATGCCCATGTTGGCAATGTTGCCGCAGCCAAACACGTACTTGTAGTTGAGTAATTCCTCGATTTTTGAAATTTTGTGAGCTTGTACGCCCAGTTGTGCCAGCTGCTTTGCCACGTAATCTTGGTTGGAGCCGCAAATAAGCACCTCTTTACACTTGATTTTTGTAAGCATCTCGATGTGTTGCTTGACACGGAAGGGGCGATCGGGACGGGTGTTTAGCAGCACCGTCATTTGCTCTGCAGGGTAGCGTTGGCATACAAAATCGTACACGGACAACGTGCTGTCGGGATCGTTTACCGAAAAGCCGTTGATAAACACAGTGTTGTCAATTTTGTAGTCGCACAATGCGCCGGGATCTCGGTGGTAGCTTTTCATGCCTTGCAAAAATGCCTTTTCATCCAATCCCAATGCCTTACATACCTGCATTGCCGTGACGATGTTTTCCTCAAAGGTGTCAAAGTCCTCGGCGCTGTAGCTGCCCCTTGCCACCACCACCTTGGCGTTGGTTTTGTGGGCAACCTCCTGGAATACGTCGACATATTTGCCGTCGCCCAACACAAGCGTTCCATTGCTTGGAACGGTGTTTGCCAAGGAATAGGCAATGCTTTTGAGGTCGGGGCCCATTTCGTCCAGGTGGTCGCTGCGCACGTTGGTTACGACAACCACGTTGGAGTTGAGGATGCGATGCTCGCACAGATACTGAAGCTCGGGATTGACTGCCATGCACTCGACAACCAACGCCTCAGCACCTTGCTTGACTGCCCATCCAAGAGCCTTTTTTTGCTCACGGACGTTGGCAGGGCCAAGACGCTTGATTACCTTGGCATTGTTGTTGACGTCAATTGTCATTGGCAGGGTACCCGTTGTCTTGGAAAACACCTTGTAGCCACAGCCACGCAAGCCGGCATCAATAAGACGTGTGACAGTGCTTTTGCCACGTATGCCATTGACGTGCACTACCAAGCGCAGCTTTTTGCGACGTTTGTCGATGACAAGCTTTTCGACAATGACGTAGACCAAATACAAAAGGGCAAGACAAAGCAATATCCACGTAATTGTATCGAACATTTCTTTATCCTCCCCTTTTGAATTAGATTTGCAACGCTTTGCCAAATTTGGCAAAGCGTTGCGTAAATTTAGTTGTTGTATGTACTAATTGTTTAGTCCTTGTGATAGGTTTGCATACCTTGTTGCAACAAGTCGTTGCCAACGCTGTCGTAGGTTACGATTGCGTAGAAATCCTCTACCTCCAAGCGATGAATTGCTTCGGCACCAAGGTCTTCGTAGGTTACGACTTCGCACTTTTTGATGGTTTCCGAAATGGATGCTGCTGCGCCACCAATTGCAGACAGGTACACTGCACCGTACTTTTGAAGTTGCTTTTTGTATTCTTCCGAACGGCTGCCTTTACCAACCATAACCTTTAGGCCTTGTTGCATCAAAGGCTCGCTGTATGCATCCATACGGTAGCTGGATGTTGGGCCTGCACTACCAATAGCACGACCTGGCTTTGCAGGTGTTGGGCCTACATAGTAGATGATGCTTCCATCAACGTTGATAGGAAGCTCCTCGCCCTTTGCAAGCAATTCGCAAAGGCGCTTGTGAGCTGCGTCACGACCTGTGTAGATTACGCCACTGATGAGCACTACGTCGCCTGCACGCAACTTTTTGACTTCTTCGGGACTGACAGGAGTAGTAAGTTTAATCATTGTAGTTCTCCTCCGTAATTAAAGCTCGCAATGCTTGTGTCTTGCTGCGTGGCATTGGATGTTGATTGCAACAGGCAAGCTTGCAATGTGGCATGGGTAGGTGTTTACCTTTACTGCAAGGCAGGTTTTTGTACCGCCAAAGCCCATAGGACCAATACCAATTTTGTTGATTTCTTCCAAAAGCTCTTCTTCAAGCTTGCGTGCAAGTGGATCAGCAGAAACGTCGTCGATTTCTCTAAACAATGCTTCCTTTGCCATCATTGCGCTCTTTTCGAAGTTGCCACCGATACCAAGACCAACGATGATTGGTGGGCATGGCTTGCCACCTGCGTTGAATACGGTGTCAAGAACAAGCTTTTTGATGCCTTCGACGCCGTCTGCAGGAATAAGCATTTTTACTACCGACATGTTTTCGCTGCCGCCACCCTTTGGTGCTACGTCAATGCGGAATACGTCGCCCTCGACAACCTTTACGTGTACGATTGCAGGAGTGTTGTCCTTGGTGTTGACACGGTCAAGTGGGTGTCTTACAACCGACTTGCGTAGGTAACCACCAACGTATGCTTGACGAACGCCTTCGTTGATTGCTTCTTGAAGGTCGCCTTCCCAGGTTACTTGAGAGCCAATTGTAAGCATAACTACTGCTACGCCTGTATCTTGGCAAATTGGAAGGTGCTTTTCACGAGCAAGCAGGTCGTTTTCCACAATTTTGTTGATTACTTCTTTGCCCAAAGGAGACTCTTCTTCTTGAGCAGCCTTTTTTAGTACTTCGAGAACGTTTTCGGGGATGTTTTCGCAAGCATCTACAAACATATCTCTTACTGCCGTTGTTACGTCGGCAAGATTGATTTTGCGCATAGTGTTTTCTCCTATTTTTTACGGCATTGCCGTTTTTTTTAGTTTGTAATTAGTGCTTTGACGGGTATTAAACTGCAATACCCGTCAAGTAATTTTTGTTAATTTGCAGGTGTGTACGTAACAAAATCTGCGCTGATTGGTACAAATTGCCACGTTGTATCACCCAAGTGCATTGGTACAGCGTAAACTTCCAACGTGTTTTGAATTGGGGTTGCTTTACTTGTTGCGCCTACTTGCAAACTGTCGTGGAAGGCTGTTCCGCAAACTTCCTTAAGCATGTTGCGAGCAAAAACAAATTCGCGCTTCCAGGTTTTTCCGTCTACCTTGTTGGAGTAGCCACTTGCAGCCGTTGTATCAGGACCAAAACGGATGTAGTTACCTGCGCCCGAAGTGGACGAACTAACAAGATACGGATTGACAATTTTTACAATTGTACGACCTGTCTTGGTGTCAAAGTTTACAACAAAGTTTTTGTAATCTTCCAGCGTGGCAAGGGTAACAACCGTCATGTTGGAAATGTCAATTTTGTAGTCGCTTGGAGCAGTTTCTACCAAAGCAACGTCATCACAAGACAAAGTTAGTCTTACAATGGTCTTGCCTGTGTAGGAGTCCCAAACTTCCCTAACTTGACCGGTAATTTGCACCTTATCGCCGGCGTTGTACTTAGCCCATTCGGTTGTGTTGGTGCCAAATGCAACTTCGTACATATCGTTGTTTTCGGCAACGATTGCCATAGAGTAGTCCTTTTTGTTGTGGTCGTAGCTTTTTAGAAGTACCGTACCAACAACCTTTGCAGTTGTGCCTACAGGTAAACTTGCTACGTCGTCAAACGCGCTTACACCGTTTGCAGGTAGATTGAGGTCAAATACCTTGCTCATTTCGTTGTTGCCTGCCTTGATCGTCAAGCGAGCCTTAGCAACGGTATCTTGCGTAACAAGGCTTGCATCCACCGTCAAAACGTTGTTTGCAATTGCAATTGCATTGCCTTGCTCGACAGACCACTCAAAAGTGATGTTGTTTTCGTTGTTGTATGAGGTTGGCAAGCTGTATACAAGTGGCATCTTTGCAGGAAGTTGACCTTGTGCCCACTCAAATACGTAATCTGCATTTACCTTTACTTGGTACGTATACGTTGCCGTTTTGCCATCGCAGGTGAGAGTCAACGTCAATGGGATTGTTACTTCGCCCGAAACAGAGTTGATTGCAACAAGGCTGTTGTTTTGTACTTCTACGCCAGATACACCCGTGATGCTCCAAGCAAACTCGACGGTTGGCTCCAATGCGTAAGCTGTTGGAAGCTCAAAGTTTTGGAAGGTCTTTTCAGGAAGCTGTGTTTGCGCCCATGCAAAAATTTCGTCTGCAACAAGGTCGAGGTCGGCAGGGACAATTTCAACTGCATCAGATGATACAGGGGTAACTACCCATGTGTTTGCAAAGCTTGATACCACTGCTGTTACGACAACCTTTTGACCAACGATGCTTTGGAAAAGCTGATTGCTGTTGGCGTCAACGTTGACAACGTGCTCCTCAAGAGAAAGCGTGTACAAATCTTCAACGTTGCCTACAAAGCCTGTCAATTTGACAAGTTGGTAGTAGTTGGTTGCTACAGCAGGCATTTTGGACAAATCTGCAACCGTCATTTCGACAGGAGCAATTGGGGTTGCGCCTTGTGCAACAACTTCGGCATTGGTAGCAACAAGCTTGGTTTGGTTGAGCGCACCAACAGACAACGTGCCCGTTACGTACACTACGTCACCAAGCACAACGGACGTTGCATCTTGTACAAAGACCGACGCTGTGCCGTCATTGATGTAGTAGCCACCCTGAGCAGTTGCGTATACAACACCTGTAAGGGACTTTTCTTGACCGTTTTCGCCGTACAACAATGCAACCTTGATGGCTGTTGCCACCTTGTCGTCACCTGTTGGAGGCGCAACGGGTACGTAGTTGGGATCTGCCTCGCCACAGTGCGTGCAAACACCTAATTCAAAGTAGTGATTGCATACAGGTGGTTGGTAGTTGGGATCTACTTGTGCACAGTACTTGCATGCACCATCTTGGTAGTAGTGAAAGCAACCCATGTTGTTTGGGTTGTAGTTGGCATCTACTTTGCCACAATATTTGCATTCGCCGTTTTCGTAATAGTGCTCACAGCCACATGCAGCAAGCAACGTTACTGATAGGCACAAAACGATTGTAAGTAAAATAATAGTTAGACGTCTCATTACGCTTCTCCGTAAAAAAGGTTTGACGGGTACTGCGGGCAATACCCGTCAAACGATTGAATTAGTTATTTTGTGTAGGTATAGAAGCTTGCTCCCAATGGAACAAATTGCAACGTGTCGGTACCCATGTACATTGGTACAGCGTAAATTTCGAACGTGCTGTAAAGCTTAGCACCTGCACTCTTCTTTGGAACCGCAAGAGCTGTTTCCAAGCCTGGGCACTTTTCGCCCAAAACGTTACGGGATAGGCAGAATACACGCTTTTTGGTTACGTTGTCAATCTTTGTGGAGTAACCGTCTCTTGCAGAGATTGCATCAGGACCGAAACGAATGAAGTTGTAGCTGCTGGAGCCGGAGTATACCAAGTATGGAGCAGTTACTTTTACGATTGTTGTGCCACCGTAGCTTTCGACGTTTGCCATAAAGTTGTGGTAATCATCAGCAGTTGCAAGGTTGACTACGTCAAAGCCTGTCAAGCTGAATTGGTAATCAGCTGCTGCCTTTTGATCAACGGCAACCTCCTTGACGGACAATGACTTGATGGTGATGCCTGCAACTGTGCGCTCTGCAACACGACCGTAAACGCTTACCTTGTCGCCTTCGGCATATTCGTCAATTGGAGATGGTCTTACAAAGTTTTTGTTTGCATCCAAGCCTGTGCCTGCAAAGTCGATTTGAAGCATCTTGTAGTTTGCGTCGTAAATTAGCAACGAGCATGTAGTACCTGTTTGGTTGTAAGCAGTAAGCAATACGGTACCACTTACCTTGACAGGTGTGTACAACTCTTGATTAGCAACTTCGCCAAGGCTGATGGAAATAGGAGCCTTCAGTACAACGTCAAAGACCTTGCTTCTTTCGTTGGTTGCCGTTGTGATTGTCAAGCGAATTTGTACGGTTGTGTCTTCCTTGACGTCTTCGGATGCAAGTGCCCACTTGATTGTGTTGGTTGTGTCGTCTACTTCTTGAGTGATTGCAATTACACTACCGCTTACTACTTCCCAAGCAAAGCCAATAGACGTGCTTGTTTCGTATTGAGCTGGAAGATAGTAGGTGTTTGGATAGATTGTTGGAAGCTGAGCTTGTACGTAATCAAAGATGTAGTTTGCATTGCAGCTTACGTTGAAGGTTTGTGTCTTGGTTTTGCCGTCACATGTAAGTGTAAGTACCAATGGGATTGTTACGTCTTGGCTTTGACCTGCAATTGTAACAACGCCGTCTGTGATGGTTACGCCTTGTACGCCGTCAACAGCCCATTCGAAGTTGACAGATGGCTCGAGAGTATATTTGGTGGGCACGTTGAAGTTTTCAAACGCATCGGTTGGAAGCTCGGTTTGTACCCAAGCAAAAATTTCGTCTGCAACAAGGTCGAGGTCGGCAGGAAGCACTTCGATTGCGTTGTCGGTGACTGCCTTTACTACCCATGCCGTTGTAAAATTGCAAACAACTGCTGTAAAGTATACCTTTTGTCCAACAAGGTTTGTAAACAAAGCTGCGCTGGATGGATCTACTACAACAACTTTGTCTTCAACAGTTAGTGTTACTTCTTCCCCTGCTTGATTTACAAAGCCCAAAAGTGTGACGTATTGGTAGTAGTTGGTTGCTACTGCAGGAAGCTTTGCAAGCTCCAAAACGTTGGTGTCAGCAGGTGTCAACGCTGTTGCGCCATTTGCCACAACTTCCGTTTCGGTGGCATTGAAAACTACCTTGTTGAAGGCTGCAAACGCAAGTGTACCCTTTGTGTACACAACGTCGCCTACTGCAACAGAGGTGGTGTCTGCAACGTAAATGGAAGCTGTACCATCGTTTATGTAGTAGCCGTTGGTATCAGTTGCATATACCGTGCCTGTAAGAGACTTTTCTTGGCCGTTTTCGCCGTACAACAAAGCAACCTTGATGGCTGTTGCCACCTTGTCGTCACCTGTTGGAGGTGCAACGGGTACGTAGTTGGGATCTGCCTCGCCACAGTGCGTGCAAACACCTAATTCAAAGTAGTGATTGCATACAGGTGGTACGTAGTTGGGATCCTCTTCGCCACAATACTTGCATACACCGGCTTGATAGTAGTGAGTGCATGGCAAGGTGTTGGGATCGTAGTTGGGGTCTGGTTGGTTGCAGTACTTGCAAGTGCCGTTTTCGTAGTAGTGCTCGCAACCACATGCTACAAGCATAACTACCGAAAGACACAACACCATTGCAAGCAATGCGATGAGAAGTCTTTTTGTCATTGATTGTTCCTCCAAATTGATTTAAGCTTGTCCACTATGAAGAACACAAAAATGGACAAACGTTGGTTACTTAATTAATCGATGTCGACGTGGGTTACAGGCTTGTGCTCTGCCTTGAACCACTTCATGTTGGCCAATGCGTTTTGTACACTGCCCGTTGTATATATTTCAACAGTTCCCTTTTGCTCGCTGTCGTTTAGCAAGCCTTGCTTTGCCAAAATTTCGCCAAGGTACTTGCCTGTTGGCTCGCCGCATGCAACGTAGTTGATGTCGCCCAATACCTTGCGCATTTGTGGCTCGACAAGCGAAAAGTGAGTGCAGCCGTGGATTAGGGTGTCAAAGCCCTCGTCCTTGATTTCGGCAAGCTTGTCTGCAACAATTTTGTCGCCCTTTGGATCACATAGGTCGTTGTTTTCGACAAAATCGACAAATTCGCTGCAACGAAGGGGTACGGGTGTTACGTTGGCATCAGTTAGCAACTGTTGATAAATTCCGTTGTTGATAGTTGCAATGGTTGCCAAAACTGCAACCTTGTTGTTTTTGGTTGTGTTGATTGCGTGTTGGCAGGTTGGTTGAATTACGCTTACAATGGGTATGTCCGTTGCCTTGCGTGCCTCGGCAATGTGGATTGATGCTGTGTTGCAAGCAATTACGATG
>JAFVXX010000017.1 GCA_017500905.1 Clostridia bacterium | reverse complement strand
CAATACTTAACAGCCAAGAGGCAATGCAGGTGCTGTTTGACAGCTACGAGGTGGATACCACCAGCAGCCAAGCAGTAAACGAATTTGTCGATTACTACTTCAACAACACAATTAGATACCCCAACATCAACGACACCAGCCTTGGCATCATGAAGGACTTTGGCGTCAACAACCAAATGGTAGTAATGATGTGGGAGGGCGTGCGCTCTACAGGCATCACTGCTTGGGGCTTGCTGGGCTGGACAATGCTTGCCTTGGGCGTAGTAGTGGGAGTAATAGCCGTTGTCTACGTCATCCGTGACCACAATCGCAAGTACGTAGTAATTAAGTAACCAAAAAAAACGCAAAAGGGATGTTTACCAACGTCCCTTTTGTTTGATAGACTAATCAACAAAGGATGTGCAAAAATGACGATTAAGCATTTTGCAATGGATCAAATTGACGATGCCATGCAAATTTACGACAACGCTCGTGCCTATATGAGGCAAAACGGCAACAAAAACCAATGGAGCAACGGCTATCCTTCGAAAGAAGTAATTGCCGAGGATATTGCACAAGGCAGGTTTTACGGCGTGTACGACGGGGGAAAGCTTGTGTGCGTGTTTATGATGATGGTGGGCGTTGACCCCAACTACAACGTAATCTACGACGGCAGTTGGCTAAACGACGAGCAGTATGCCGTAATCCACAGGATAGCAACCATCCTGCACGGCAAAGGCGTTGCCGAAATGTGCTACAACTTTGCTCTTGCCCATTGCAACAATCTACGTATTGACACCAGTAGCGAAAACATCCCCATGCAAAAGTCACTTGCCAAAAACGGCTTTGTTTGCTGTGGAGTAATTCATTTGGCAAACGGCGATCCAAGACTTGCCTACCACAAAACAATTTGACAGCAACAAAAAAGGACGAAACTTTTACGTTTCGTCCTTTTTGCTTTGTTATTCTTCAAAGTCATTAAAGTAATCCCTGTCAAAAAACTCCGACAACGTTATGCCGGCGCCTTGACAAAATGCTTTGATGGTAGACACCTTTGAGCATTTAGTCCTGCCTTTAATTAAATCGTAGATCGCAGATGGGGATTTGCCTCCGTTTAGTGAGGTTTCGCATACATTTACGTTCTTTTCTTTACAAATTTCATCAATTCTTTTGACAATTGCGTCATTGATATTCATACAATTTGCTCCTTCGTGGATTTTCGTATAGGAGTTCCACGAAAATATTATATGAATTATTCAAAAAATTATCTTGTGGAGTTCCACGATGTTGACAAATTAGTTGGCCTTATTATATAATTATTGTGGAATTCCACGACATATAAGGAGGGAAGCATGAAAAAAGCAGAGCTGTACGTGAAAAATGTTGCAGACTTGCGATGCATGGGGCGAGCGATGGGAGTTAAATCCCCAACGACAATGTCTAAGCAAGAATTGATACAAAGTATTTGGCAAATATATTGTGGCGAGCTTGAGCCTTATTATACAAATATGGGCAGACCACCTCTAAACAAGGAAAAAAGTGTTCCGGTTTTTACAAAAGACGACTTGGACAAAGTGGAAGCTATGCTGCTGAGGGCTGTTGCAGAAATAGTGGAAAAACTAAAAGAAAAATTTGACATTTAAGTTGTAAGCAACAAAAAAAGGGCGAAACACAAGGTTTCGTCCTTTTTGCTTTGTAATTTTGCTAAGCTTAAACGTCAGCCCTTCCAAGTAGGTAGTCAATTGATACGTCAAACAAATTGGCAAGGGCAACAAGCTGAGCGTAATTGCATTCAAACACACCCTTTTCAAAGCGATGGTACACTGGTTGCGCCACCCCTAAGTACTCAGCTACTTGTTGCTGTGTAAGTTTGCATGCTTTTCGGCACTCTAAAAGTCGTTTTCCTACAAGTTCTTTCATGATTTTCACCTTGACAATACTATACGTTTTATGTATAATAAATT
>JAFVXX010000175.1 GCA_017500905.1 Clostridia bacterium | reverse complement strand
CAGCTCCTGTGGTATTTTGCCCTGCAATGAACACCAACATGTACAATAACGCTGCAACGCAAAGCAACCTCAAGGCTTTGCAAGGTCGTGGAGTGCATGTGATGGATTCGGACAGTGGCGTGCTTGCATGTGGCGACCAAGGTAAGGGACGCTTGCCCTATGCCGAGGTAATTTTTGACTACCTCAACGGCATTTTGTACCCCGATTGCAGTTTGCAAGGCAAAAACATACTAATCACCTGTGGTGCCACCCTCGAAAAGCTTGACGACGTGCGCTTTATTACCAATTTCAGCAGTGGCAAGATGGGCTGTGCCATTGCAAAGCAAGCGGTCAGCCGTGGTGCAAGCGTAACGCTTGTGTTGGCAAGACACAGCGTTGAGGTGCCACAAGGCGTCAACGTAATCAACGTACAAACCACGCAAGAAATGCACGACAGGGTGATGGAGCAATTTGACGTCACCGATGCATTTATCATGGCTGCCGCACCATGCGACTACCGTCCCGAAAGCTTTAGCAACAGCAAAATCAAGACGGACACCCTGACGCTCAACTTTGTCAAAAACGTTGATATTGCCCAAGCTGTAGGCGCAAAAAAGGGCAAAAAGGCGCTGGTTGCATTTTCTGCCGAAACGGACAACGAAATTGCCAACGCAACCAACAAACGCATCAAGAAAAACGCAGACTTTATTGTTTGCAACAACGTCAAATCCAACGACGTGTTTGCAAGCGATACCAACGTTGTGTCCATCATTGACAAGGACGGCGTGACAAGCTACGACAAAATGTCTAAGGATGCCGTAGCAGCACTAATTTTGGACAAGCTATCTCAAGTTTTATGATCTATTCGGTAATTGTTGACGTCAGTAACAGCAACGTTGACAAAATTTTTGACTACAAAAGCGATATTGACTACCAACTCGGTCAACGTGTCGAAGAGGACTTTGCCCACCGCGTAACCGAGGGCTTTATCGTTGACAAAAAAAGTCATACCGATTACCCACTTGACAAGGTCAAGACCATCATTTGTGCCAAGGACGAGTTTAGTGCAATCAGCCTTGAAATGCTGCAGCTTGCAAAGTATATGCAAAGCAAGTATCACTTGCGCTTCATCGACGTGCTACGGCTGTTTGTGCCTGCCGAAATGCGTGGCAACCGAGTTTCCATCCTCACCAAAAAGCAGGCCTCAATCAATCACGACAGCAATTTGTCGGTGCAGCAAATGCTAAATTCGTTGAAGTCCAACGCACAAAAGCAACGCCAATTGCTGACTTTTTTGTCGCAAAACGGCGCCACCCTTTGCGAGCAGCTAAACGCTCAGTTTGGCAACGCTGCAGTCAATGCCCTGCATACCAAGGGCTATTTGCGCTTTGATATGGTCACGGTGCAACGTACACCCTACAAAACGCTTGCAAAATCCCATCGTCAGCCACACGTTTTGTCTGCTGCGCAGCAGCAGGTCGTCGACCAAGTAATGGCAAACCCTACAGCAAGCTTTTTGCTGCATGGCGTAACGGGTAGTGGCAAGACGGAAGTTTATATGAACATCATCCAGCAAACGGTTGACGCAGGCAAAACCTGCATTATGCTGGTGCCGGAAATTTCGTTGACACCCAACGTGCTTGCACAATTTCGCAACAGATTTGGCGACGTTGTTGCCATGATTCACAGTGGGTTGTCTGCAGGCGAAAGATACGATGAATGGCTGCGCCTCAAAAATGGCGACGCCAAAATAGTAGTGGGTGCTCGCAGCGCAATTTTTGCTCCGTTGACAAACGTTGGCGCAATCATCATCGACGAGGAGCACGACGCAAGCTACGTCAGCGACTTCAACCCACGCTACAACACGGTAGACGTTGCTCAATTTAGACAGCAATACAATGGCAGTTTGCTGCTTTTAGGCAGCGCAACACCCTCGCTTGAAAGCTTTTACAAGGCTCAACAGGGCGAATACAAGCTGCTACGTCTACCTGAGCGTATCAACCAACGTCCATTGCCCACCGTCGAAATTGCCGATATGGCACACGAGGTGCGTCAAGGCAACAGGACGATATTTTCCCAAACACTCAAGGACAGGCTTAGCCAAACAATCAAAAGTGGCAATCAAGCAATACTTTTTCTCAATAGGCGTGGCTACTCATCCTTTATGATGTGCACAAAGTGTGGCTACGTTGCCCGTTGCACCGATTGCGACGTTGCGCTTACCTATCACCGAGAGGACAACGAGCTTAAGTGTCACTACTGCAAAAAGCGTTTTCACGTCCTTACGCATTGTCCCGAGTGCCACAGCCAAAGCTTTAGGCAGGGCAAAATTGGCACCCAGCAAATAGTGCAGCTGCTTGAGCAGCTCTATCCGGGCGTCAAGGTGCTACGCATGGATGCCGACACCACGCAAAACAAGGAGGGGCACGTCAAAATTTTGTCAGCATTTGCTGCTCAGGAGGCACAAATCCTTGTTGGCACGCAAATGATTGCAAAAGGTCACGACTTTCCTCACGTAACGCTTGTTGGCATTTTGGATGGCGATCAAAGCTTGTACTACTCTGACTACCTGTCAGCCGAGCGCACGTTTCAGCTGTTGACACAAGTAGCAGGTCGAAGTGGCCGTGACAAGGATGCCGGCAGAGTAGTGCTTCAAACCTACACTCCAAAGCATTACTGCTTGCAGCTTGCATCAAGACAGGACTATCTTGGCTTCTATCGCAAGGAAATTGCGTTGCGTAAGGCTTCCAAATTCCCACCCTTTGCAGCAATTGTAAGGGTGCTTTACCAAGGCGAAAACGAGCAAAGCTGCATCGACTTAGTCACAAAGCACTTTGCCGAAATAGATAAAATCAAACAAACCAATCCCGATGCCTTTTTCTACCTTGACAAAATGCGCTGCCCGTTGAAGCGTGCCGAGCGCAAGTTTAGATTTCAAATCATGATCAAGCTGGAAATTGACACGGCAGAAGATATCATTCAACAAATATACGCCACGACCGATGCTCACAAGCACAAGGACGTGCAGGTATTTGTTGAGCTCAACCCACAAAATCTTTCCTAATGGAGACCAACACAAATGGCTATACGAAACATAACACAAATGGGCGATCCCGTTTTGAGAAAAAGATGCAAGGAAGTAACAGCCTTTGACGCAAGGTTGCATCAGCTTTTGGATGACATGATTGACACGTTGCACAAGGCAGAGGGTCTTGGACTTGCTGCCCCACAGGTAGGCGTGCTAAAGCGTGTTTGTATTGTCGAGTACGACGATGTGTTGTACGAGCTTGTCAACCCCGTTTTGCTTTCCTCCAATGGCAGCTGTGTTGACAACGAGGGCTGTCTTTCCGTTGCAGGCTTCCGTGGTCTTGTACGTCGCCCACAGCAAATTGAAATCAGCTACTTTGACAGACACGGCAACAAGCAGCACCTTGAGGCTGAGGGCTACTTTGCCCGTGTGTTTTTGCACGAAATGGATCACTTGGACGGCGTATTGTTTGCCGACAAAATGATCAAAAAAATCATCGACGAAGACTAAACTAAGGAGCAACAATGCGTGTAGTATTTCTTGGTACACCCGGCTTTGGTGTACCTGCAATTCAACAAATACTCAATTCCAATCATCAGCTTGTAGCAGTAGTATGCCAACCCGACAAAATTGGCTCTCGCAACAAGGTGACCTTTTGTGCCATCAAGGAGTTTGCATTGCAAAACAATTTGCCTGTCTACCAATTTGACAGGGTGTCAAGGGATGGTGTTCAAACACTAAAGGAGCTTGCTCCCGACATAATGGTAACAGCAGCCTACGGGCAAATTTTGTCCGATGAGGTGCTTGACGTTGCTCCACATGGTGTAATCAACATTCACGGCTCGTTGCTTCCAAAGCTGCGTGGCGCAGCGCCAATCCAGTACGCTGTTTGGCAAGGAATGACACAAACAGGCATAACCATACTAAACACCGTCAAAAAGGTGGATGCCGGCGAAATTATATTGCAAGAGGGCTTGGAAATCTACCCCAACGAAACAAGTGGCGAGCTGTTTGAACGTATGGCTCAGCTGGGTGGCAAGCTTATTGTAGAGGCGTTGGACGCAATCGAGCAGGGAACGGCCGTGTACACCCCTCAAGATGAAGCGCAAGTGACCTATTCGGCAAAAATTTTGGCACAAGACGAAGTAATCAACTGGTCAATGCCTGCAACGCAGGTGCACAACACGGTCAGGGCGCTCAATCCCAATCCCGTTGCTTGGACAACCTATCAAGGCAAGCGACTAAAAATTTTCAAAACGCAGCTGTCAGACTTTTCTGCCAACGCAAAGGCAGGAGAGGTGGTGCAAGTAGGCAAAAGGTTTTTTACCGTATCCTGTGGCGATGGTTGTGTAGACATCTTGGAATTGCAAATGGAAAACGGCAAAAAAATGACCACACAGGCATATTTGTGTGGCAAAAAGGTTGCTGTAGGCGAAGTGCTGGGTGAGTGATGAATACTGCTTTTTTACAAAGTTACGAGTGCCTAAAAAGTGTCTACGTTGACAAGGCGTTTAGCGGAATCGAGCTAAACAAGCGTCTGCTTTTTGCAAAAAAAAGCGACAAGGCGCTTATTACCAAAATAGTCTACGGTGTACTGGATTGCGACATCGAGTTGGACTACGTTTTGTCCAAATTTACCAAAAAGGTCAACAAGGATGCCGTAATTTACCTAAAAATTGGCGTTTATTGCCTAAAATATTTGTCAATCCCCGTTTATGCCGTTGTCAACGACGTTGTCGAGCTTGCCAAAACAAGTGGAGATAGGCGTCTTGTTGGCTTTGTCAATGCCACCTTGAAAAATATTGCGCAAAACCTTGACACCTTGGCATATCCCGAGGATGAAATCGACTACCATTCGGTCAAGTATTCCTACCCAAAGTGGGCGTTGCTTAAGCTAATCAAGGATTACGGCAGACAAACGGCATTTGAAATTGTATCTACAACCTTGCCAACTGCAACAACAATACGTGTCAACACCGACAAAATCTCCGTTGACCAATTCAAGGAGCTTTTGGACAAAAATCAGGTTGATTACAAGCCAACCATTTTGCCCAACGCATTTGCAATACAAGGCAAATTGGATTTGGATGACGACTTGTACACAGTGCAAAGCCTGTCGTCCATGCTGGTATGTCACGCATTGGCACCCAAGGGCGCAACCCTTGATGCCTGTTCTGCTCCGGGAGGCAAGGCTGTATATCTAAAGCAGCTTGGAGCAACCAACGTCACGGCATGCGAGCTTCACCCTCACCGAGCCGATTTGGTCAAGGCATACGCAAAGCGTATGGGAGTGCAGCTTGACGTGGTATGTGCCGACAGTACCCAAACCAATCCACAATGGCTAAATTGCTTTGACTACCTTTTGTGCGACGTGCCATGCAGCGGCTTTGGCGTGTTAGATAATCGTCCGGACATCAAGCTTTTTAGACAAAATCAAGATATATCCGGGCTGATGAAGCTGCAATATGCCATTTTGCAAAATTGCTCGCAGTATCTAAAGGTGGGAGGCAGCTTGGTATACTCCACTTGCACGGTTTTTGTCAACGAAAACAAGCAAATTGTGGACAAATTTATCAAGCAAAACCCCAACTTTACTTATGACGAAATTCAGCTGCCTATTACAAGCAACGCCAACGGCAAGGGCTGCTACCAATTTTTGCCACATCAAGACGGCGTGCAAGGATTTTTCTGCGCTAAACTCAAAAGGATAGACTAAATGATTTTATTAGACCTAAACAAACAACAATTGCAGGCCTACTTGCAGGAGACGCTAAACGTCAAAAGGTTTGTTGCCGACCAGGTTTTTGCTTGGCTCAACAAGGGTGCATCCTTTGACCAAATGACCAACGTGTCCCTGTCAACAAGGCAACAGCTCAAGCAAATTGCCATTGATAAGCCTGTCAAAATTGTTCAAACCTTGACCTCAAAGATAGACGGTACACAAAAGTTTTTGTATCAGCTGCACGACGGCAACGTAATCGAGGGTGTACTTATGCAGTACAAATACGGCAACACGCTTTGCGTATCAACGCAGGTTGGCTGCAGGATGGGCTGCAAGTTTTGTGCAAGCACAATTGGTGGTTTGGTGCGCAACCTCACAGCAGGCGAAATTTTGGGCCAAGTGGTGGAGGTCAACGCATTGGGCAAGGGCGAGCGCTTTGTAACCAACGTAGTGCTGATGGGCAGTGGCGAGCCACTTGACAACTACGACAACGTCACCAAGTTTTTGACACTGTTGTCCTCGCCTGACGGACTCAACGTTTCGCAGCGCAACGTGTCCCTTTCCACCTGTGGATTGGTGCCGCAAATCACTCAGCTTGCCGACGACGGCTACTCGGTCAATTTGACTATCAGCCTGCACAGCGCCAAGCAGGAAAACAGGCAGGAAATTATGCCCATTGCCAACAGGTACAATCTGTCGCAGGTAATGCAGGCATCAAGATACTATTTTCAACAAACAGGCAGGCGTGTAATATTTGAGTACACCTTGATTGACGGCGTCAACGACACCTATTCTGATGCGCTTACGCTGGCATCGTTGCTTCGTAACATGTCTGCACACGTCAATTTGATACGCCTAAATCCCGTCAAGGAAACAAGGCTTAAAAGCTGTGGCGAAGCCAATGCAAAAAAGTTTTTGAGCTACTTAGAAAAGCTTAAAATTTCTGCAACTCTACGTCGTCAAATGGGCGTAGATATCAACGGCGCATGTGGACAGCTACGCCGAAACTATCTTGAAACAAATGATTAAACAAGGACTGGTTACAAAGGAAGTTGGTGGCGTGTTTACCGTCATGAGTGACAACGCCAATTACGTTTGCTTTGCTCCCAAAAAATTTCGCTACAACCACACCGAAATTTATGTTGGGGACAAGGTAACCTTTTCCATGCTTTCCAAAAACAAAGGCTTGATCGAGCAAATTTTGCCTCGTCGCAACCTGATTACCCGTCCACAAATTGCCAACGTTGACGTAGTTTTTGTGGTTATTGCTCCATTGCCACAGCCCGACTTGGGCTTGGTTGACAAAATACTTGTCAATTGCTTCAAAAATGACGTCACACCCGTTTTGGTCATCAACAAAACCGACCTTGCATCAGATGGCTTTGTACAGCAAATTTGCTCGTGCTACAGCAAGGTTTGCGATTGCGTGCAGGTAAGCGCAATCAACAACGATGGGCTGGAGGTGCTGCGTCCCTACTTTTTGAACAACGTAGTTTGCTTTGCAGGGCAATCAGCAGTGGGCAAAACGTCCATACTCAACGCCCTGATACCCAACCTAAACAAGCAAACGGGTGAGCTGTCGCAAAAGACGCAGCGTGGTACTCACACAACACGTCACAGCCAGCTTTACTGTTGCTTTGACGGCTACGTTGTAGACACAACGGGATTTTCCTTGCTGGAAATTGTCGACGTCCACAGCAAGCAGCTTATGCTGTACTACGACGACATGGTGCAGCTGTCACGGGACTGCAGATATAACATGTGTACACACACAGCCGAGCCCGATTGTGCAGTCAAAAGGGCAGTAGAAGAGGGCGCCTTTGACAAAGAGCGATACCAAAGATATTGCACAATAGTGGCAGAGCTTGCCACGGCCGAAAGAAACAAATATTAGTATACGAGGGAGATTACACCAATGAAAACACTAATTAGCCCATCCATTTTGTCGGCAGATTTTTCCGACATTGCCAACGTTTGCAAGCAGCTTCAACAAGCCAACGCCGATTGGATTCACTTTGACGTCATGGACGGAATTTTTGTGCCCAATCTTACCTTTGGCATGAAGTTTGTCAAGGATTGTCGCAAACACTCAACGCTTGTTTTTGACGTGCACCTGATGATTGACCGTCCCGAGAGATACGTCACTCAATTTGTTCAAGCAGGCGCCGACATTGTCACCTTTCACGTTGAAGCAACAAGCGACGTTGCAGGCACAATTAAGCTTGTCAAGGATGCAGGTGCCAAGGTGGGCATTTCCATTTGCCCCGACACTCCTGTTGATGTAATTGCCCCATACCTAAACGATGTTGATATGGCGCTTGTAATGACCGTACATCCCGGATTTGGCGGTCAAAAGCTAATTGCTGATGCAACTAAAAAGATTGCTCAAATCAAGTCCTATTCCCCCAACCTGCTTGTTCAGGTTGATGGTGGTGTCACTACGCAAAACGTAGGCAGCCTGCTAAGTCTTGGTGCCGACGTAATTGTTGCAGGAAGTAGCGTTTTCAACGCTCCCGATATGGCTCAAGCCATCAAAGACTTGCGTGGTTAGACACATAATTGCCTCGTGGTGCATATTATATAGCAAAATATACAAAGCGTAGGTGAACT
>JAFVXX010000174.1 GCA_017500905.1 Clostridia bacterium | reverse complement strand
TCGCCAATTGCAAGGTAAACCACCTGAGGTGGATTGGATGCAATCACTTGCACCAGTCCCAATTCCTCCCAGTAGTCAAATGCAGCCACAACGTCAGCTTCGGTCAAAGCCAGCTTTTGAGCAACGTGAGCAATGGTGTTGATTGCCTCTGGCTGGTCGCAAAGGGCAAGGCCAAGCAAATACACCCTGACCACTCCCTCAGGAGCGTCGGGCATGTAGTTTAGTATAAACTTGTTTTCAATTACGGTGTAGCTTTCGCCAACAAGTTGTTTGTCTTTGCAACAAAAAGCCATAAAATACTCCTAATCAAAACTAAAGTCTTGATTAATTTTACCAAATGTTGTATAATAAACTAATACAAAACAAATTGACAAAATCAATGTAATAAGGGTTGGGTTATTTATTTTAACACAAAACCTCACCAAATGCAACAACATTTGCACCAACTTTTTGCAATCAGCGAGGAAAAGTATGAAACTTGTCAGCCTACAGGCCACCAACAGACAAACCAAACAGCGTCAGTTTTTTAAATTTGACCTTCCATCAAGCCAAAAAAAGGTCGTAACGTCCAACAGCAGCCTGCTGGATTACTACCTGCAGCTTTGCTTCGACCTCAACAAAACGGGCGATTTTGACGTAGCCTTGTGCTTTGAAGCAGACGGCCAATCCTACCGATTGGACAAGGTCTTTGACGGCAACGACTACCAAACGCAGTTGTTTGCAACCTTTGCGCACTCCCAAACGCAAATTGCCGAGGGCGCAGGCGCCCTTGCCTACGTGCAAACCCACTTTGACATCCCCCTTGACGAGTTTACCCAAGGCGACTACGTCAGCCAACAAGCCATCGACAGCTTTCAAGGCAACGTGTCAGCCTTTGACGATGCCTATCAGGTTTTGCAGGTATACAACAAGCAACAGCCCACCCGTCAAACAGCCTGCAAGGTAGATGGCGCAGCGTTGCAGCAAACAAACAGTCAGCTTGCTCAAGTCGAGGCGCAGCTGCTTCAAACACGCACACAAATTGCCCAAGCCAAGGCAAGCCTTTCGCAAAACGCAGTAGTGGCAGAGGTTGCCAATCAGCTTGCCCTCCTTCGTGCCGAGCAAGACAAGCTGGCCACCAACGCCCAACTGGTCGAAAGCATGCGCCATCAGCTTCAAATCCGAGACAAAGTTGTGGCAATCGTCCCCAAGGTGGGCGACCTCGAAGCATTGGCGCAACAAAGACAGCAGTATCAAGCCGACTACGACAACGCCCAACAGCAGCTGTCCTGGCAAGAGGCCGAGCTGCAATCCATCTCGCAGCAGCTTGCACAAAAGCAAAACCAAACCGAGGTTGCACTGGACCGTCAAAGCAAAATAGACGTCATCAACCACGAGCTTCAGGTCATGTCGCAGCTGCACGAGCAAAACAAGCAGCTAAGCGCCCAAATAGAGCAGCTTAGCCAACAAAAGCAGCTTTTGCTTGCCGACAAGGAAATATTTACCAACAAGCTTGTCGCAATCGAAAACGACGTTACGCAATGCAAGCAGCAACTTGAGCAGCTAAGCGCACCCGAAAAATCCGTCACCGATCTGTTGGAAGGCGTCAAAATTGACACCAAGCTGGAGGAAATTGCCGCTCAAATCGAAATTTTACAAACCGAGCTTACTGTAAAGGAAAATCAGCTTGCTCAAAAGGAAGCCAGCCTTGTCCAACAGGTCAAACTGTTTCGTTCCGTGGCCGAGCTGGATGTAACCGTCTCTCCCATCAAGGCAAAGGACACCATCCTGCAGGTGCTGGACGCCAAGTGCTCCAAGCTGGAGGAAATCAACCAAACGCTAAACGTAAAGCTGCGCAATTTGCAGCGTGCCGTCGAGGACTATCGCTATCGCATCACACAGCTGGATGCCAGCAAGGCAAAGCTTGATGCCGAGTACACCCAAGTGTCGCTACGCAAGCAGGACGAGTTTAAGCGAGAGGTCTACTTCAACGCACAACGCACGGCAATGGATGCCACAGCAGCCTACGCCGTAACAGCCAACCTTGACGACTTTGAAACGCAAACCATCCAGCGAGAAATTGACAAGCGCACAGCCAATCGAGATTTTTTGGCGCAAAAGGCAAGCCAATTGGATGGTCGCATTGCCGAAATCAAGCGTCACTTGACAATCAACCTTGCCGAAATCAACACTCTTCGCATCGAAAAGGCAAACATCAACGACCACTACAACCAAATCGTGTCGCAAAGCCGTGGCGAAGCCGTGTTCAACTACCTCAAGGCGCTGGAAAGCAACAATGGCACCAAGTACCTGCTTGACGTGCAGCAGGATGCCGTCAAAAGCGAGGCCGAAGCAGGCGAAATCAAGCGTGCCGTCGAGGCGTTGCGCACCAAGATTCAATCCCTAAAGGAAAGGCAAGCACGTCTTGTCGACAATCGCTCCCACATAGCGCACGTTGGCGAGCACAGCGTGTCCACCAATCAGCAGGTCAAGGATGATTTGACGGTTGTTGCCGACAATCTTACAGCCCATTACTCGCTGTACCAATCCATCCGTCAACAGCTGGATTCCACCGAGGCACAGCTGCTGCAGCTTGATGCCACCATGGCAGGATTGCAAGGCCAATTGCAGTTTAACCAAAGCCAAATCGACCAATCCAACCAACGTGCTATCCAGTATGCAGGCACAACCGATTTGCAGCAGGCAGTATCCACCTTCAAGTACGAGGTAGCAGACGTCGGCGACGAGGCCGAAATGCTGAAGGATGCATTTGTCCTTGCTCAAAAGGAAGTTTTCAAGCGTCGTTTGCAGGCAGAAAAGCTTCAATGGCTTTTGCAAGGCGTCACAAGCGACTACAACGCCCTGTACGACTACGTCCAAGCCCAACTTCAACAGCACGGAGTGGACGCTCAAAGCCTAAATCTCGGCGCCATCAACAAGCACGCCGACCAAATGCGCCAAACCATTGCAAAGTACGACAAAAAGCAAGCAGAAATCACATCCAAGCTAAGCCATTTGCAAATGCTGGCAAAGGAAGGCAACCTGCAGGTAGAGGGCCAACCCCATCAACAGCTACAAGCATTGGTTGCCACCGAGCAACAGCTGCTTGAGCAAAAGCAATTGCTCGAGCAATCCTACCAAGCCAACGTAGATGCCCTGCTAAGCGGCGCAGCCACTACAGCCGTAGCCGACGTCACAAGCGACAGCGCCGTGCGTCGTCTTGTAAAGGGGTACGTTTGCAGCTTTGTGTCCACAGCCGAGCAGCTGCTTGCAGCATTTGTCCCCAACTGCAAAATGCAATTGGTGGGGGACGTAGTGCAAGTATACAAGGATGGAAGCCTGTTGTCCTACTCGCAAATGCCTGCAAAGGTCAAAACGGCAGTCTACTTGTCCCTGCTTGCATCCTCGTGGCAAGGACAAAATGGCCGCTGGGTTGTCATCGACGAAATTGTCGGGGTCACCAAGGCCGAGCTCACCCAAATGCTGGCAGCCACCAACCTAAGCTACGTTGTAGCCTACACAGTAATCAACAAGGAGAAATAAAACTTATGCTACTCGATCAACTCAAAAAAGCAAGCATCCAAGCCCTAAAGGATCGTGACGTCAACGCACGCTCGGTACTTTCAATTTTGCTAAACAAGGTCAAAAATGCCGAAATCGAAAAACGCTCCAAAGGCCAAGAATTAACCGATGCCGACGTCGTATCCATTTTGCAAAAGGCCAAAAAGGAGCTGGAGGAGGAGCGTCTTGCCTTCCAAAACGCCGGCCGTGCAGAAACGGTGGAGGTTTTGACCTACCAAATTGCCTATCTCGAGCAATACATGCCAAAAATGATGTCAGATGACGAAATCAAGGCAGAAATTGCCAAGCTGGACGACAAATCCATCCCCAACGTAATGAAGCACTTCAAAGCCAACTTCCAAGGCAAATGCGACATGAAGCAAGTGCAACAAGTACTAAAATCCATGTAATTTCAAATTGACAAAGCAACAAAAAAGACCACCTACCACGGTGGTCTTTTTATTATGCT
>JAFVXX010000173.1 GCA_017500905.1 Clostridia bacterium | reverse complement strand
TACAAGACTGTTTTGAGTGGCATTGTTTAGTATGTTGGCAACCTCAACCATTTCGACCATAAAGGTGCTTTGATTAAACGCCAAATCATCCGATGCACCAACACGGGTAAATATTTTGTCCGTGATGGGCACTACCGCCTTGCTTGCAGGGACAAACGATCCAACGTGCGCCATAAGCGTGATTAGCGCAACCTGACGCATATAGGTGCTTTTGCCCGCCATATTTGGGCCTGTGATGACCATTGTGCGATTTTGGTCGTTGTCAAGCAGGGTGTCGTTGGTGATGAAGTTGTCCTTTTTGATGAAGGACTCAACTACGGGGTGGCGGCCATCCAAAATTTGTAGGGGCTTGCCACTTGCAACAATTTCGGGCTTGACGTAGCCGTTGTCAAACGCAACCTTTGCCAGCGCACAAAGGCAATCAAGCGCTGCAATGCTTTGCGCTGTGCGTTGCATAGCAGGTATATACTGCAGCAAATTGGTGCGAAGCTCGTCAAACAGCTGCTTTTCCAGCTTGATTTTGCGCTCGTCTGCAGTAAGAATTTTTTCTTCAAGCTCCTTTAGGTTGGGGCTGACAAAGCGCTCGCCATTGGTGAGGGTTTGCTTGCGAATAAAGTCACTTGGCACGGCATCCTTGAATGAGTTTGAAACCTCGAAATAGTAGCCAAAAACTCGATTGTAGCCCAGCTTTAGCGTGCGTATGCCCGTGCGTTGACGCTCGTATTCCTCCAAGTCGGCAATCAATTGCTTGCCGTTGGTAGAAATGGTAATAAGCTCGTCCAACTCGGCATTGTAGCCAAACTTGATGTAGCCACCATCCTTTGTTGTTGGCGGGCAGTTTTCGTCAATTGCGCTAAACAGCAGCTGCTCTACTTGCGACAAATCGGCAATCCCGTTTGCAACGTTTGCAAAAATTTTGGCTTTGAGTCTTGCTGCCACTCCCTTGATTTGCGGCAGGTTTTGTAGTGACTTTTGCAACGTTACACAATCCTTTGGAGTGAGGTTGTTGTAGGCAATTTTGCCTGCAAGGCGCTCGATATCCTTGACGGAGGTTAATAGAGACGATATTTCGTCACGTGCAACAAAGCTTTTGTACAGCTCCTCGACGCCATCCAAACGAAGCTTGATTTTGCTTTGGCTTTGCAATGGACGGTCTATCCAGGAGTTTAGCATGCGCGCGCCAAGGCTGGTGGTTGTTTTGTCTAAAAGCCACAGTAGGCTGCCACGACGCTTACCCTCGTTGCTGGATACTGTAAGCTCTAAATTTTTGCGAGTTTTAACATCTATGGACATATAATCGGTTTTTTGCACAAATTTAATTGGCTCAATGTGGGGCAAATCTCGCTTTTGCGTGTAATTTAGGTACTGAATAAGCGCACCACAAACCGATACTGCAAGCTTTTTGCCTGCAAGACCAAAGCCGTCAAGCGTTGCAACCTTGTATTGACGCAAAAGCACCTGCTTTGCCTTAGCAAAATCAAAATCACCATCCGCATAGACTGTAAAGGTTGGCACATAGCCTGCCTTGACAGCCTCCAGCGAATTACCTACCGCCTTGCTGTTGGCATCACATATAATTTCGGTTGGCTTGTATGCAACCAGCACCTCTTGCAAATCCTTTACTGACGAAAATCCATCCAGCTGAAAGGTTGCAAATTCGCCTGTGGACAAATCGCAAAAGGCAACGCCGATTTTTTCGTCTACAAACTGCACGCAGGCGATGAAGTTGTTTGATTTTTCCTGCAAAATGCTGCTTTCCATTACCGTACCGGGAGTGACGATTTTGACTACGTCACGTTGCACTATTTTGCCTTGCCCCGGAGGGGTAAGCTGCTCGCAAATTGCCACCTTTTGGCCGGCAGCAATCAGCTTTGCTACGTAGTTGTCTACAGCATGAAAGGGCACGCCACACATTGGTGCGCGCTCGCCCGTGCCGCAGTCACGGCCAGTAAGCACGAGATCGAGTATTTCACTTGCCGTCTTGGCGTCCTCAAAAAACATTTCGTAAAAGTCGCCCAAGCGATACAGCAAGATACAATCCTTGTACTGCTCCTTAGTTTGCAAATATTGCATCATCATTGGTGAATATGCCACAGTTGTTTTCTCCTATTTTACAAGCTCGCCCCACAGGGTTGCTGATTGAGATTTGGTAATTACTACGTCTACAAACTGCCCAATTGGATTGTGTTGGCAGGTAAAATTGACCAATCGGCCGTTTTCGGTACGACCACAGTAGGTGTTGGGGTACTTTGAATTGACGTCTTCTACTAATATTTCGTAGGTTTTGCCCTGCATTTCCTTGCTGATCTGACGAGTGACCTTGTTTTGCTCTGCAATTAGCGCAGTAATGCGTTGCTTTTTGACCTCGGGCGAAATTTGGTCATACATTGTGTCGGCAGGAGTGCCCTTGCGTC
>JAFVXX010000172.1 GCA_017500905.1 Clostridia bacterium | reverse complement strand
CGGCACACCATACTTTTCCAACTACATCAACAGCGATATGGAACCAAGCGACGTAAGAAGTATGTGCTGCAGACTTCGTCTTGACCTTCGTGAGCTTCGCAAAAAGAGCGGTGGCTTCTTTGGTAGTGGCGAAAGCACAGGTTCTATCGGCGTTGTTACAATCAACATGCCACGTATTGCGTACCTAGCAAAGGACAGAGAGGACTTCTTTAAGCGTCTTGACAAGATGATGGATATTTCGGCTCGTAGCTTGCACGTAAAGCGTGAGGTAATTACAAAGCTGCTTAATGCCGGCTTGTATCCATACACAAAGCGCTACCTTGGCACGTTTACTAACCACTTCTCCACCATCGGTTTGGTTGGTATGAACGAAGTTGGCCTAAACGCAAAATGGCTACAAAAGGACCTTACTCACGTAGAAGTACAAGACTTTACTGCCGAAGTACTTAACCACATGAGAGAGCGTCTATCCGACTACCAAGAGTTGTACGGCGACCTTTACAACCTTGAAGCTACCCCTGCAGAAAGCACGTCGTACCGTCTTGCTAAGCACGACCAAAAGCACTACCCTGACATTAAGTTTGCAAGCAAGCCGGGTGACACCCCTTACTACACCAACAGCTCTCACTTGCCGGTAGGCTTTACTGCAGACGTGTTTGAAGCACTTGATATCCAAGACAAATTGCAAACCTTGTACACATCGGGTACTGTATTCCACGCTTACCTTGGCGAAAGATTGCCTGATTGGAAGTCGGCTCAAAAGTTGGTACGTACAATTGCGGAAAACTACAAGCTGCCTTACTACTCGCTTAGCCCAATCTACTCAGTTTGCCCTGACCACGGCTACATTGCAGGCGATTGCCCTGTTTGCCCAACTTGCGGTCAAGCAACGGAGGTTTACAGCCGCATTACCGGATACTACCGTCCTGTAAAGAACTGGAACGACGGCAAGAGCCAAGAGTACAAGGAAAGACAAAACTACATCATTGAAACAAGCGTTTTGAAGAAAAAGGCCGTTACAACGGAAGAAAAGCAACAAGAAGCTTGCGCTTGCACAACGGGCGAAAGCAAGCTTGTGTTGTTTGTAAAAAACAAGTGTCCTAACTGCAAAATGGCAGAAATGTTGCTTGCAAAGAAGGGCATTGCTTACGAAGAAGTAAATGCAGAAGAAAACGTAGAGCTTACTCGTAGCTACGGCATCACTACTGCTCCTACCCTTGTTGTAATGGACGGCGCAACTGCAACCACTATCGAAAACGTATCCAACATCAAAAAGTATATTGAAAGCAAGTAATAGTAAAAATATGTTCGACATCATTGTAGTCGGCTCCGGAGCGGCAGGTTTAACTGCCGCTTTGTACGCTCAAAGAGCCGGAAAAAAAGTACTTATATTAGAAGGCAACTCGGTTGGTGGCCAAATTGCCTACAGCCCAAGGGTGGAAAACTTCCCTACCATAATGGAAATTAGTGGAAGCGACCTAAGCGAAGCATTGTTTAACCAAGCAATGCACCACGGAGCCGAGCTGGAGGTTGGCTTGGTAGAAAAGGTAGAAAAGATAGACGGCAAATTTGTTGTTACTACCGAGTTTGACGACACCTTTGAAAGCAAGGCAGTAATACTTGCTACGGGCGTAAAGCACCGTCACCTTGGCATAGAGCAAGAAAGCAAGCTTGTGGGCAAGGGCGTGTGCTACTGCGCTGTTTGCGACGGCGCATTTTACAAGGACCAACCTGTGGCTGTGCTGGGCGACGGCAACACGGCGTTGCAATACGCATTGTACCTTGCAGATATGGCAAGTGAGGTTCATTTGTTGACCTTGACGGACAAGCTGATGGGTGACGGCAAGCTTCAACAACGCATTGCAAATAGTGACAAAATTGTTTGGCACCAAAATGTAAATTTGTACGACATTGTGGGACAAAGCAAGGTGGAGGGCGTTATGCTGCGCCATCAAGACGGCAGCGAAGAAAGGTTGCCTGTGGATGCTTTGTTTGTTGCAATTGGTCAAGTGCCGGACAACGGCAAATTTGCCCACCTTGTAGACCTTGACAGACAAGGCTACGTTGTGGCAGACGAAAGCTGCACCACCAAGACGGCAGGACTTTTTGTGGCAGGCGATTGCCGTACAAAGGCTGTGCGTCAACTGACAACGGCAGTAGGCGACGGCGCAACGGCAGCAACCCAAGCAGTAAACTACATCAACAGCTTGGATTGATTTGTTGATAGTTAAATAACGAAAAGTAAAAAAATAAAAAGAAAAAGGACACTCGGGTGAGTGTCCTTTTTTTGATGGAGTTATCTTAATTTGGATTTTCATTTTTTGCCATTACTATCAATAAAATCTATCTAAAAATTCTTGATGCAATTCCATCCATTCTTCTCTAAATATTGCCTTTTTTTCTAAAATTGCTTTTGCGCGTTGTCTATATATTTGTTTTTCATCTTCTAACAACATCATAAGCACCATCCTTGAATCACCACAAAATTTATAATAAGGAGCAATAAGGTCAAAATGCGCAATTATTTCATTAACTAGCCCCAAGAAACCATTTTTATCTAGTCGAACTTCATGATTAAGTTGTCTATATACTTCAAAAACTACTTCAACAAAAAAATACTCGTCAGGCGTTAACACTTTTTTTGCATCACTCAAATTAACAATAGCCGAAACTATTTCGCGTGAATTAAAATGTGCGGTTGCTCCTTCATTATTAAAGATTTTATTTATCCTAAATCCATATGTAAACATACTCATGTTTTTTATTCTCCTATGCTTTAGCTAGTATTTCTTTTATTCTTGTTGGTACATTTTCTAGTTCTACACTACTGTAATTTTTATGACAGCCGTCTGCATACTCGCATAACACAAATCCATTAAAGCTTGTTTCAACTGTAAATAGTCTAATTTTGCCTTCTTTGGTACGCACTAAAAAAATAAATACATTTTGGCAGATCCCATTAGAAGGGTATTTGAATGAATATACTATTGCAGGTTCTCCATCCAAATTTTCAATAGATACCAAAAATAGCATATGCGTATGAACATATGGAGCATATGGCATATTTTCGCATACATAATTCAAAAAAGCTTCCGCTTCATCTGCCATCATACAACCAGTAAATATTGCACCACCATATATTTCTAAACTTGAATAGATTTCATCAAACATATCGAACAATTCATCTTCTATAGATGTGCATTCAGCATATTCGCCCAGCTTATTTTCGCGATTAAAATCATCACAACATTTTTCTGTTCTATCATCCACATCTACTCCTTGATCTCTCAAGTCTTGTTTAGCCTGCTCAACAGCGTTGTGGGCTTTTTCTCTTTTTTGTTCATATGTAAGATTGTTCCAATTATCATTATTAGCTTTTCTTTCAATCGAGCCTTGTAAAGACACCCCTACAACAATATCTAAAAGTAAAAAAACAATTCCGCAAGCCAATAGGCCACCGTTTCCACCTGCTGCACCGCCTATGGTCATGCCAAGAAAAATAGGAAAAAGAATATACGTTATTACTCGTGCAACTTGCATTTTAATCCTCCAAATTTTATTTCAATTTCAATAAGTTTTCATTTCAAATCGCTGCTTGGCTTATCAATTTAAGTAATGTTTTCCTTCAAAAACATCAATTTCTTAACAAAATTACAAATATAATTTAATTATATGCTAACTTATGGTTAGTTGTCAAGCATTTTTCTAACCATTAGTTATATAATATAGGTATGAGCAACACTACTATCAAAGAAAGACTAAGCAAAGAAATAGAACAAAGTGGATTGACAACAGTTGAAATTGCAAAGCGTATTGGGGTATCACCGGAGATGGTTACACAATACAAAACCACCAAAAAATTGCCTAAGCTTGACACCTTTGCAAAGTTGTGTCAAGAGTTGGATTTGGACGCAAATTACATTTTGGGATTAGATAAATGACAAGCAAAAAGGACACCTGTGCAGGTGTCCTTTTTTTGTTGCGGTCGAGCAATGCTCGCCCCTACGGTTGAGGTTGGTAGGCATTGACGAGAAAAAACTCCTTCCGTCACGCAAGCGTGCCACCTCCCTCGAGAGGGAGGCAAGGTGAGATGTTGTGGAAATTAATCTATTAGATAACGGCAGGAGCAAGCCCCTGCCCTACGGTGTTGACGCAAACAAG
Source organism: Clostridia bacterium (assembly GCA_017500905.1). Classification (GTDB taxonomy): domain Bacteria; phylum Bacillota; class Clostridia; order Christensenellales; family CAG-314; genus RGIG5495. The sequence continues at coordinate 5,708 of JAFVXX010000172.1, read as the reverse complement.
CCTTGTTGTAGCAATCGGGCTGTCGGGGACGTCAGCCCCTACAGTGTAGGAATTAAATCGTCTGGCATGTAAAAGGGCAGATATGGAATCTACCCCTACGGTGGAAAATTGAGCTGTGTTTAGAATAGACGGTGCGTCGGGGACGTCGCACCCTACGGTGTTGCGACAAACAAGCCTTGTGAAAAACTCCTTCCGTCACGCAAGCGTGCCACCTCCCTCAAGAGGGAGGCAAGGCGGAACGTCGTGGGCGCCGTCCCCTACGAAATATGATTTGTTGCACTATATGGACCGTCGGGGACGTCGCACCCTACGGAATATGATTTAATGCTTGTATAAATAAAAGGGCAGATATGGAATCTGCCCCTACGGAATAGATTTGTGGAAATGAAAACGGCTCCCTGCCAAAAGGGAGCCGTTGGTTGATTTGAATTGTTGTTGTGCAGTATCGTGCTGTTGCACGTTTGTTACATTGATTTGAGTTGGTGTTGGCACTGCCGTGATGACGTGCAATTGTTACACGGTTGGGGGGATGGCTGACTGGATTTTTTCCACTACCATCTTGATTACCCAATCGCCAAAGAAGTTGTTTTTGTAGACGTTGTTGACAATCCAGCTGTCTTCAAAGGGGCCTTTGATCAGACCTTTTACCAATGGTAGGAAGGTGTCGGCTGTGCCAAAAAGAAGTGCCACAATGATTGCCATGACGCCATACACCAATGCTACACCCAGCAGCATGCCTATTATGCGATTAAGCACGCCCAAGCTTTTGCTTTTTGTAACCTGCTTGGTAATTAGCATAGTAAGCAGCTTGTACAGCAAAAACACTACTACGCCTGTTGCAATCAGTGCCACTGCCTGACGGGTGTTGTCATCCTTGATTAGATTTTGCATCCATTGCATAGGAAATTGGTACACGTTGGCTGTGACGATGGAAACAAGCACTACGCCTATTACGCCAAACATCTGCCCCAAAAAGCCCTTAAACAGGCCTCGTATAAGCAAAAATGCTGCCAAGCCTATGATGATGTAGTCGATGATTTTCATAGTGGCCTCCTGAAATTGTTACATTTGATCGGGTGCTTGGATTCCTAATAGATTAAGTCCGTTGGCAAGCACTGTTTTGGTGGCTGTGACTACACCAATGCGTGCCTTGGTGGTTGCAGCGTCCTCGCCAATTACACGGTGCGCAATGTAAAAGCGGTTGAAGGCTTGCGCAACGTCGATTAGGTACTTTGCCAGTATGCTTGGCTCGTACTTGGTGGCAGCATCCAGCACGATTTGGTTGAAGTTGCCAAGTAGCTTTGCCAGCGACAAGGTTTCGGCGTTGTCAAGTGCATCTACGTTGGGGGATATCTTTGCCAACGCCCCTACGCCTGCCTTGTTGATGATGGAGTTGCATCTTGCGTGCGTGTATTGAAGGTAAGGCGCTGTTTCGCCCTCGAAGCTTAGTACACGGTCAAAGGTGAAGGTGATATCCTTGATGCGTGCGTTTTCTACAGCAGAGAAAATTACTGCGCCAACACCCACTTGCTCGGCAATTTGCTGTTTGTTGGGCAGGTTGGGGTTTTTGTTGCAGATGATTTCGTAGCTTTTGGCAACTGCCCTTTCGATTACGTCCTCTAAAAACACGGTGTTGCCCTTGCGAGTGGACATTGCGCCCTCCTCCAACGACACCATGCCGTAGGATACGTGAACCATATCCTTTGCCCAATCAAAGCCTGCCATTTCCAGCACCTTGAAAAGCTGCTTGAAGTGCAATGCTTGTTGGTAGGCAACTACGTACAGACATTTGTCAAAGTTGTACGTTTCCTTGCGGTACAATGCTGCTGCCAAATCTCGTGTGGCGTACAGGCTGCTGCCGTCGCTTTTGACAAGTAGGCAGGGTGGCATGTTGTATGCCTCCAAATCTACCACTTGTGCACCTTGACTTTCCGTTACGATGCCTGCATCCCTTAGCATTTGAAGTGGACGATCCATCTTGTCGTTGTAGAAGCTTTCGCCATTCCAGCTGTCAAAGGTTACGTTTAGGCGTTTGTACGTTTTGTTGACGTCATCCAGCGTAATTTGCTTGAAGTAGTTAAACAAGCGTGTTGCTTCGGCATCGCCCTTTTCGATCTTGACAAACCATTGGCGTGCTTGGTCGTCCAGAGTAGGGTCCTTTTCTGCCTCGACGTGGTACTTGACGTAGATATCCTGCAACGCCTTGGCGCCACCCTTGGCAATTACGTCATCGTCGCCCCACAGCGTGTAGGCAACGATCATTTTGCCAAACTGCGTGCCGTAATCGCCCAAATGGTTGATTCCTACCACGTTGTAGCCGAGATTTTGGTACAGCTTGTACAAGCTGTTGCCAATGGCTGTTGTGCCAAGGTGGCCAATATGAAGGCTTTTGGCAATGTTTACCGAGCTGTAGTCTATACAAACCGTTTTGCCTGCACCAATGGTGCTTTTGCCGTAGCTATCCCCTTGGCTGTTGATTTCGTCAATGATATCCACTACCGTTGCAGACTTTTTGACAAACACGTTTAGGTAGCCGTTGACTGCCTCGGCACGGTCGATGTAGTTGTCTTGCGCAAGCTGATTTGCCAAGTTGCTTGCAATTGCTTGTGGTGCGCAACGAAGCTCCTTGGCAAAGCGAAAGCAGGGCAGGCTGTAGTCGCCCTTGGTTTCGTCTGCTGTTGGGACGATTAGGTTGGCTACCTCGTCAACGGAAATTGGCAAATCCAATTTGCTTGCGATGTATTGCTTGAAATTTATCACTCTTGCTCGCCCTCCATTTCTTCCGATCCGGCAGGACTTTCGGCAATGCAAACTACCTTGCCTTCTTCCTTAAACTTCATGATGCGTACACCCAGGGTGTCACGACCAATTTTGCTGATTTCTTGCGCCTTCATACGGATTACAAGTCCGTTGTCTGCAATAAACATTACGTCGTTTTGTGGGTTGATAAGCTTCAAATTTACAAGCTTGCCCGTCTTGGCATTGAATACGCCTGCCTTGATGCCCTTGCCGGCACGTGTTTGCAAACGGTAGTCGGACGTGTCGCTGCGCTTGCCAAAGCCGTTTTCGGAGATGGTGACAACCTCTTGTCCTTCACGCACGACTGCCATATCTACTACGTAATCGTCGTCAGAAAGCTTGATGCTGCGTACACCTTGCGCCTCACGGCCCATTGGACGGACGTCTGTTTCGGCAAAGCGAATACACTTGCCCTCGTGGCTGGCAACAATTACTTCGTCGCTGCCGTTGGTTGTTTCGACGCTGATAAGCTCGTCGCCATCAACCAGCGAGATGGCAATTTTGCCTGTTTTGCGAATAGAGTCAAACTCGTGGATATCCGTCTTTTTGACCAAGCCAAGCTTGGTTGCCATAAACAAGTTGCCCTCGGCACCCTCCTTACGTGGGATGACGGTTGTAACCTTTTCGCCTGCGTCAAGCTGCAAAATGTTGACGATGGCACGGCCACGGGCTGTTTTTTCTGCTTCGGGGATTTCGTAGCCCTTGATGCAGTACACCTTGCCACGATTGGTGAAGAACAACAAATCGTCGTGGGTGTTGGTGATGAACATATCTACGATGAAATCCTCCTCACGTGGCTTGTGAGCTGTGACGCCACGGCCACCACGGTGTTGCGTGCGATATTCGGCAACGGGTAGGCGCTTGACGTAGCCACAGTGTGTCATGGAGATGACGACGTCCTCCTTTTCGATGAGGTCGCCAATGTCGATTTCCTCGGACAAATCGGTGGAAATTTCGGTTGCACGAGGCGAGCCGTACTTTTCCTTGATTTCGCAAAGCTCGGTTTTGATGATTTCCACTACTCGTTGTGGGTTGCCCAAAATGTCCGTCAAATCAGCAATTAGTGCTGCAAGCTGATTGAGCTCGTTGCGCAACGACTCGACCTCAAGGTGAGTGATGCGGGCAAGCTTCATATCCAAAATTGCAGTTACTTGACGATCGGACAGGTTGAACTCGGCCATAAGCTGAGCGTGCGCTGTTTGTCTGTCGGCACTGCCCTTGATGATGGCTACAACTCGGTCGATGTTGTTTTGCGCAATTACCAAGCCCTCCAAGATGTGGTACTTTTCCTCAGCCTTTTCCAAGTCGTACTTTGTGCGACGGGTGACAACCTCTTGTTGGTGGGCGATGTAGTAGGACAAAATTTCCTTTAGATTTAGTACACGTGGCTCGCCATCTGCCAATGCAAGCAGGGTGATACCACTGGATACTTGTAGTTGCGTGTGCTTGAACAGCATGTTGAGCACAACCTGTGCGTTGGCGTCACGCTTGAGGTCAAACACGATGCGCATGCCTTGACGGTCACTTTCCTCCTTGATGTCGGAAATGCCCTCTAAGCGCTTGTCCTTGACCATGCCGGCAATTGTTTCGATAAGCTTTGCCTTGTTGACTTGGTAGGGCAATTCGGTGACAACAATGCGTTGACGGCCGTTGGCTGCCTCCTCGATTTCCGTCCTTGCACGCAAAATTACGCCACCCTTACCCGTGCGATAGGCGTTGCGTACGTTGGCACGGCCAAGCAATATGCCGCCTGTGGGGAAGTCGGGCGCAGGGATGATCTTCATCAGGTCGTCGATGTCGATGTCGGTGTTGTCCATTTGGGCAATTACGCCGTCAATTACTTCGCAAAGGTTGTGAGGTGGAATGTTGGTTGCCATACCTACTGCAATACCGTCGGCACCATTGACCAAAAGGTTTGGAAAACGGCTTGGCAGTACGGTTGGTTGCTCCAACGTGTCGTCAAAGTTGGGGTAGAAATCTACCGTGTTTTTGTCGATTTCTCGCAGCATTTCGCTGGCAATCTTGGACAAGCGTGCCTCGGTGTAACGTTGCGCTGCCGGTGGATCGCCGTCCACGCTGCCAAAGTTGCCTTGTCCCTCGACAAGTGGGCAACGGATGGAGAAATCCTGTGCAAGACGTACAAGTGCTTCGTAAACTGCGCTGTCGCCGTGTGGGTGGTACTTACCAAGTACGTCACCAACGATACGTGCGCACTTACGGAAGGGCTTTTCGTTGAACAAGTTTAGCTCGCCCATTGCGTACAAAATGCGACGGTGTACAGGCTTCAATCCGTCACGAACGTCCGGGATTGCACGGGATACGTTGACTGCCATTGCATATGCAATGAAGGACTTGCGCATTTCGTCAGCAACACGAATCTTTTTGACGTTGGTGCTTTTTAATGCCTCGATATATTCTATTTGATGAGTGTCTGTCTTTTTTGCCATTTGTGTAATCTCCCTTACGGATTAGATGTCTAACTCTTCGACAAGCTTAGCGTTTTGTACGATAAACTCTCGGCGAAGCTCGGGCTGCTCGCCCATCAGGATGGTAAACAATTGGTCTGCCTCGTAGGCGTCGTCCATTGTTACCTGCAGCATGGTGCGAGTTTCGGGATTCATGGTGGTTACCCACAGCTGCTCGGCATTCATTTCGCCCAGGCCCTTGTAGCGTGATACCTCGGTGCCCTTGCGGCCAATTTCATCCAGCTTGCTGTCACGCTCCTCATCGGTGAAGGCGTAGTACTCTTGCTTGCCCTTGGTGATTTTGTACAATGGTGGTTGGGCAATGTACACGTAGCCGTTTTCGATTAGTGGTCGCATGAAACGGAAGAAGAAGGTCAACAGCAGGATACGAATATGGCTGCCGTCGACGTCGGCGTCGGTCATGCAGATGATGCGGCTGTAGCG
>JAFVXX010000171.1 GCA_017500905.1 Clostridia bacterium | reverse complement strand
CTAAACTGCCCCACCACCGTCACGCTGCTGCCTACCGACACCAAGCTGCTGTCCAGCAGGCGCTCGCTGACAAACACGGGGATGAAGTCGTCCACCTCGGACAATCGCTTGACGGCAAGGGTTGTTTCGTAAAACTTTTCGCCATATACCTCGTGCGACAGGGAGGGTAGGGCTGTTATTGTGCCACTGAGTGTTACGTAGTTGTTTTGCATTTGTTGTGTAATCATGGTTTCTCCTTTGACTCTAAATTACGTCGGCAAATTGGGGTGCTGCACACCCGTGTGGTCGACGGTGTAGTCGGTTTTGTAAATAAGTTGGCCAATGGGCACAAAGGTGAGCCCCTTGCCTTGCAGGGCAGTAAAAATGGCAGGAAGGGCTTGCACGATGTGGTCGCTGTTGTTGTGACACAAAATGATGTCACCCCGTGTTGCCTTTGTGACACGCTCGGCAATTTGCTGTGCAGAAATGCCCTTCCAATCCAAGCTGTCAATGCTCCATTGGATTGTGTACAGCCCCAGCCCCGAGGCAACCTCCAGCAGCTGATTGTTGTAATCGCCAAAGGGCGCACGAAACACCGTGACGGTATTGCCTGTGATGGCGCTGATTTTGCTGCAGCTTGTGCTAAGCTCGTTGCTGACCTGTTGCGCTGAAAGCTTGCTCATTTGGGGATGAGTTTGGCTGTGAGTGCCAATTTCGTGCCCTCGTCGTGCAATTTCTTCCACCATTTCAGGAAATTTGTCCACCCAAAAGCCTACCAAAAAAAACGTTGCCTTGACGTTGTATTGGTCGCAAACATCCAGTATTTGGAGTGTTTTGTCGGCGCCCCAAGCAGCGTCAAAGCTGATGGACACCCTGTTGCTGTCCGTTGCCACCTTGTAGATAGGTACCTTTCGCTTGTCTGCCAAAACAGACGTGTAGCCTCCTACAGCGCAAACTATCAACACGGCAACCAAACAAATTGCCGTCGCAACGATTGACTTTTTCACGTGGTATCCCCTTTGACAAGTATACTGCAATGCAGAGTGCAAAATTTGTCTGTTTTGGCACTACTTTGTCGAATAATACAAAACCCCTGCATCACCCTTTGTATATGGTATGTGCAGGGGCAAAAATATATGCATCAAGGCAAAAAAAACAGGCAACGCCATGTGGCGTTGCCTATCTCCTTGTTAAGCTGTGCTTAGGAGCAAAGTGAAAATGGAATTTCGATTGGCTCGACGCTGATGTAGTAGATTGTAACTACACCGTCATATTGTTGAGCAACAACCCTGCCGTCTGCTTGGACAAGCAAAAACAAATCGTATTGTGTGCCGTAGGATACACGGAATTGCTCGCCACCACGTGTCAAGCCTGTGCCGTCGTGGTAGGTGTACTCTACGTCAAAGGTATCCATAAACAAATCGTACTTGGATTGGTCAAGATTTTTTGGCGAGTTGCCTGTTTTGTAGGTGTAGGAAATGTTGGTAATTGCGCCCTTGCTTAGTCCGTAGTAGTTGGTCAAGCCGCCACCACCACAGCCTGCAAAAGTAAGCAACAACGCTACAAGTAGCAATGCTACAACTGCTTTTTTCATATTTTGTACTCTCCTTTTGGGGCAAACTATCACCCGTTGATCTCATTATATTTCAAAAAAATTGTCTTGTCAACAGCTTTTTGCACTTTGCCCTTGTGCTGCACTGCATACGCTGCAGCTAATTTGCAAAAATTGTTGCAAATGGCGTTGCTTTTTTTGTTTGTTAGTTAGTTGTGCATACAACACTTACTTTTTGCTTTTTTTAAGCTTAAACACCTCGTCGGGTACAGCCTTGTACTGCCAAACCTTTTCGACAACTATTGCGCCCTTTTTGCCCTTTGGAAGCTTGCCCTTGGTGTTTTTGCCCTCAATGCTTACGCCGGATGCATCCACAATGTAGGTGGAAGCCCTGTCCAAGATGGCAATCGGGTAGTCGGCACCTTGCGCTACAAAGCTTGCAAACACAACCGAGCTGCCGTTTGCCGTACCAAACTCAATGCCCTTTGCGCCCTTGCAGTTGCGTGCGTGACGTGCGATTTCGGCAATTGGCAGACGCTTGACGTAGCCCTTGTCGGTTACCATCAGCACCTCGCCCTTGTCGTCTGCAGGCACCTGACAAGCACAAACAACGTACTCGCCACTTGCCAAGGTGATACACTTGACGCCACTTGCAACACGGCCTTGAAGTGGGATTTCGTCCATGTTAAACTTGGTGCAGCCACCACGATTGGTGACGTAGAATATTTGACTGCCCTCTTGCGCCGCTTGAACGTCAAACAATTCGTCGGCATCCTTTGTTTTGTAGCCTTGGAATGCGTTTTTAAGCAGCTTGTACTCGCTCCAATCGGTGCGCTTTACAAGGCCTTGACGTGTAAACATAAGCAGCTCGCCCTGTGGCATTTCCTCCACAGGCATTGCAAACACGGCAATGGGGTACTCGCCTGCCTGAGCCTCGCCAAACACCTGCTTCAATGTCAGTCCCTTGTCACGGTACTTGCTTTCGGGTAGGTCGCAAACCTTTGCTTGGTAGCAGTTGCCGTAGTTGCTAAACAGCATAATCTTGCAGTTGGTTTCCGTTTCGATTACACGGCTGTACACAGCGTTGCTTGGTACGCCTACAACGTCCTTAGTTGACATGTTGAAGTTTTTGATTGGAATACGCTTGAAGGTGTGGTCGTATGCAAGTGCAATTGCAACGCCCTCTACAGGCTTTTCGTCCGTTTCGCTTGGCACCACGGTGTCCTTTACGCTGGAAACGATTTCGCTTTTGCGATCTTGTCTGTAGGCACGCTTGATTGCACCCAGCTCTTGCTTGATTACGTTCATTTGCTCCTTTTTGGAGTTGATGATGACCTGCAAGCGTGCAATTTGGCTTTCGATTTCTCGCAGCTCGGACACAAGCTTGGTTGTTTCCAGCTTGGTGATGCGTGCAAGACGCAAATCCAATATTGCTTGGGCTTGCTTGTCGGACAAATCAAAGGTTGAGCGCAGCTTTTGCTTGGCATCGGTTGTGCTGTTGGCGTTTTTGATGATGGCAATTACCTCGTCGATGTTTTGTACGGCAATTACCAAGCCTTGCAAAATGTGCTCACGGGCACGAGCCTCCTCGTACTCCCACTTGCTTCGGTTGAGCACTACTTCTCGTTGGTAGCTGACGTAATATGCAATTACGTCCAGCAGTCCCATCAGCTGTGGCTTGCCATCTGCAATGGCTACCATGTTGATAGAAAAGCTGCTTTCCAGCGCAGTATGCTTAAACAGCACGGGCAAAACGTCCTTTGGATTGACTTCCTTTTTAAGCTTGATGGCAATGCGCATGCCTTCCTTGTCGCTTTCGTCCACAATGTCGGCTACACCCTGCAAAAGATCCTTTTTTTCCTCCTTTAGGGCTGCCATTTTGCGTTGAAGCTCGG
>JAFVXX010000170.1 GCA_017500905.1 Clostridia bacterium | reverse complement strand
GCTGCTCTAAACTCTACCGTGTACTTGTTTTTTAGGTTAAGCATTAGGTACCGTGTTTGCTTTTCGTAGCCGTCTGTACGGCGTATCATTTGCGTAACAAAAGCAAGGGCTTGTTGTTTGGTGCTTGCAGGTGGCGCAAAGCATTTGTGGTAATTGGGGCGACGTCCTGCCCTTTTTACAAAGCTTGCATTGTTTGCAAAAAAGTAGCTTAGTTTTGCTAGCGATTGTATTTGGCTACTTTGCGTTGCTCCAAACATTGTTTTAGACAAATGGAAATGTAAGCCTGCCCAATTGCATTCCTGCGCCTCGGTTTGAGAAATTGCAATTAGCAACGGCTTTAGGTGTTTGTAGATAAACTTTTTTAGCTCATCTACTGTGTGGGGTTGGGTAATAATTTCTACTCCGTTTCGCAACGAGCCGTCGTTTTCTACAAAAAAGTGACGTTTGCCCGTGGCTTTACCCAAAAGGCGTAGCAGTTGAGCTCGGAACTGCTTGCCGTTTGGCGTTGGACTGTCTATTTCCAGCTCCAACCCACCACCACAAAAGGAAGACGGATCTCTATGACCACCAAAATACCTGTACTGCCTAAGCTTGGAGCTGTGGTGTGGCTTTACCTTCATTGTTGCTCCGATTGGTCAGTTTGTTCGGTTTGGGTAGTGTCTTCCGTTGTGGCTTGCTCGCTTTTTTGCGTGTGCTGTGATGCCAACTGGGCAATATCCAGCAATACATCCTGCACTTGGTCGATATCTTTGTTTTTAATGGCCCTAACAAGTGACAGAATTAGCGCAAACAGCGTGCTTGCAACTGCAATGATTGTTGCAATTAGCGAAATAATTTGTTCTACTGACATGCATTATCACCTCCTTTTATAGAACAAACGTTCTAATGCTAAAAATATTATATCATACTAAATGTGACAATGGGTGTCATATTTTACAAAAAAGTGCAAAAAATTTTTGCAACAAAAAAAACGCCCTATATTAGGGCGTGTAAATTGAAAAAACGAGTGGATAGCAAATTTCCCTACGGAATAGGATTGATTGTAACAATCGGGACGTCGAGGACGTCGTCCCCTACGGTGAGAAAACAGGTCTTTGGGCATATAAACGGCAGGAGCAAGCCCCTGCCCTACGCTGTGTAGCGATTTGCGTTGGTTGTCAAGGGGGAAGAAAAAAAGGGCAAGGCGTTGTCGCCTTGCCTAGTAGATTGGGTTTAGATTAAGTTAGTTTTGGGATGGCTCCAAAGTGCGTAGCCAATCGGCAAATTCGTCAACAACTAAGTAGCCAAATTCTTCGTTTGAAGAAGCCAAATAATAATCGTTGTCGTGGATAAAGACGAAAAAACACCAACTAAAACCCCGTGTAGAATGAAGACTTATTGAAAATTTGTAATCCCTCCAATTGTAATCTATGCTGTTTTCTTGAACTACGTCTTTTTCTACAAAATCATAAAAGATTACGTTTTGTAAAGACTCGTTTGCTAAGATTGGGTCATAATCTCCGCTGAATGCAGTGCGAAATATGTAGCCAGTGCATTCAATTATAGTTATGTTATCATATTCAAGGTTGGTATAGTAAGGGGAAGGACTACCATTTTTTACGTATAGGCTTTGACCTCTCCCTATGTTTAACTCGGTCAGAAGAATTTCTTTATCGGGAGACGTCCATATGTCCTCCAAAAATCTCTCTTCTTTGCTCCAATTTTCATCAGGAATCCAAACAATTGAGCGCCCTCCACCGGCATCTGTATCAACTGATGAATACTTATGGAAATGGTAGAGCTTGCATCCCGCTAAAAGCATTGACATAAACACCATTGCCATAAGGACAGATATTATCTTAAATGCTTTGAATTTTGTTGACATTTGCTGTCCCCCTGTATAAATTACATGATAAATAGGTTGATTGAAAATTGGTTGCTATCAAAAGGGGTTGGGGTTAGTCGTTTAGCGTAGCCAGCGAAATGCTTAGGCGACGGAGTGTTTCGTCCTTGCCCAAAATTTCGGCAACTTCGCTTGCGCCACCCGGGGTGGCAGAAAGGCCCGTCAATGCAATACGGGTTGGCCACAAAATTTGTCCGTTTTTGACGCCCAATTCGGCAGCCAAATCCACCAAGGTTTGGTACAAGGTGGCGTTGTCCCAAGTGTCAACCGTTTGAAGCCTTGCTTGTACGTGTGGCAAAACTTGCTTTGCAACCTCGCTGTCCGTCTTTTGCTTTTTGTTGAAGTACAGCTCCTTGTCAAACTTGTCAAAGTTTACAAGGAAAGACAATTTTTCCTCGATTTCGCCAAAGCGCTCGATACGGCCTTGCACAAGCTTGCACATCAGCTCGTGACTAAACTTGCCGTTAAGTGGGGTTTTTTCGATCCAACGCTTTGCGTAGTTGCAAAAGTCTTCAAAGGGCATTTCCTTGATGTAAAGGCTGTTTAGCCAAGCAAGCTTTTGTGGGTCAAAAATAGATGGGCTTTTGTTGATGCCTTCGATGCTAAACTTTTGCAAAAGCTCGTCAAAGGTCATTTTTTCGCTGTCGTCCTTTGGCGACCAGCCAAGCAACGCAATGTAGTTGATGATGGCTTCCTTCAAAAAGCCCTTTTCGATTAGGTCGTCGTAGCTTGCGTCACCGTTGCGCTTAGACAGCTTGTGTTGAGCATCCTTCATGATGGGTGGCATGTGGATGTACAGGGGCTTTTCCCATCCAAAAGCGTCGTACAAGTGGTTGTACTTTGGTGTGGACGAAAGGTACTCGATGCCACGCATTACGCAGTTGATTGCCATCAAGTGGTCGTCGACTACGTTAGCAAAGTTGTAGGTGGGCATACCATCCGACTTGATTAGCACTTGATCCTCCAGCTCGGCATTTTCCACCGTGATGTCGCCGTAGACTGCGTCGTGGTAGGTTGTGCTACCCTCGGTGGGCATGTTTTGACGGATTACGTATGGCTCGCCGTTGGCAATGCGTCTTTCGGCCTCCTCCTTAGATACGTGGTGCAAGCAATGCTTGTCGTAGCGACGTGCGCCGTTGACTGTGGGTAGGCTTTCTAAACGCTCCGGCGTGCAAAAGCAGTAGTACGCATGGCCACTTTCTACCAATTGCTTGGCGTACTTAAGGTACTCGTTTTTGCGTTGGCTTTGGATATATGGGCCGTACTCGCCACCTACGTCGGGGCCTTCGTCGTAGTACAAGCCTGCTTCTCTTAGGGAGCGGTAGATCAACTCTATACTACCCTCGACGTAACGGCCTTGGTCGGTATCCTCGATGCGAAGAATAAACTTTCCTCCGTGCTTTTTGACGTAGAGGTAGGAGTACAATGCTGTGCGCAAGCCGCCAATGTGCATGTATCCTGTTGGACTGGGGGCAAATCTGGTTCGTAGTTGTTTCATAGTGTCTCCTTGGCAAATTGCCGTGTGATGTAATTAATCGAGCAGTAGGTTGTGCTTACGGAAGCTAAACACCTCGCCTCGTGCGTTGAATATTGCGTGGTCAACAAAGTTGACGCCTACACCCGACAGCGTTGACTGCAGCTGCTGAGTAAACTCAACGTCTGCCTTGCTGGGCAGAGTGTTGCTTTTGACGTGGCCGTGACACAGCATTACGGAGTTGGCCGAAAGGCTTAGCGCATCGGCTACAACCTGCTTGATGCTTAGCTGCACGCCAAAGTCGTTTTGCGAGCAGTACTCCTTTTTGTTGACTACCTTGCCTGCTGCATCAAGGTAGATGGCAATAGAGCGCTCGAAGTCGCCCGAGGTAAGCGTTACAAATGCGTAGTGCAGCACGTCGCCCAGCCTGCTTTGTGGCTTTTCCTGCAGGTAGCTGCGTTGGCAACGGAAAAACACCTGCTTTAGCATTGACAAGTTGACTGCCGTAATGGTTGATATGCCCTTGACGGTTGCAAGCTGATCGGCTGTGGCATCCAGCACGTTGGCAAGATTGCCAAATTTGTTTAGCAATGCGTGGGCTATTTCGTTGGTATCACGATAGGGAAGATATTGAAAAAGCAGCAGCTCTAAGACCTCGTGGTCGGCAAAGCTGTCCAATCCACTTTCCAAATAGCGCTTACGAAGCCTTTCTCGATGCCCTTTGTGGGGATGATTCATAACAAGTTTCTCGCAAAATGAAAATTTTTGTATAAATATAATAGCACATTTGTCGCTAATTGTGTATAATATTTATACATTAAATTAAAAAAATGGGAGAAATAATTATGGACTCCAAACAAATTGTACTAAACAACTTTGACGAAATGGTAGCCACCCTGCAAAAGGTGATTACCTTTGATACTGTAAAAAGCGCAGCTTTGCCTTGCGCTCCCTTTGGCAAGGGCAACCGTGAATGCCTGAGCTTTGTGCTTGACCTTGCAAAAAGCTGGGGACTGGATACCTACGACGACCAAGGCTACGCAGGGCATATTGACCTAAAGGGCTCGGGCGACGAGGTGCTGGGCATACTTGGCCACTTGGACGTTGTACCTGCTAAGGAAAGCGACGGTTGGGCTTACCCTCCCTTTGCAGCACAAATTGCCGACGGCAAGCTGTTTGGCCGTGGCACAATGGACGACAAGGGGCCAATGATTGCCTGCCTATATGCCGTAAAGGCTCTTAAGGAAAGCGGCTTTGTGCCCAGCAAAACAATCCGTTTGATTTTTGGCTGCGACGAGGAAAGCGGAATGGAATGCGTAAACCACTACTTTTCCACCATGCCAAAGCCACAAATCAGCTTTTCGCCCGATGGGGACTTTCCTGTAATCAACAGGGAAAAGGGAATTTTTCAATTTGAAGTAAACCTTGGCAAAATTGACAGCGCAATACTTGACGTATACGCCGGCGAGCGCACCAACGTTGTTGCAGGCAAATGCGTAACCAAGCTTGCAAAAACGGTGGACGTGTCGGCAGTTGCCAACCTCGTGGAGGAAAAGGAGGATTGCTACCTACTTACTACACTTGGCAAAAACGCTCACGGAAGCACCCCTCAAGAGGGCGTAAACGCAACCTGGCAAGCCTTTGAAGCGTTGCACAAGCTGTTCCCAAGTGACAAGGCAATTGCCTTTGTAGCAAACAAAATGCTGGATTACACCGGCGCAAGCTGGGGCATTGATTTGCACGACGAACCAAGTGGCGACCTTACCTGCAACATTGGCATTGTACGTGTAGAAGAAGGCTGCTTGAAGATTGGTGTGGATATTCGCTTCCCCGTGACGTACACCTGCCATCAAATGCACGAGCTGCTTAAAAAGCAAACCCCGTTTGCTGTTGCCCCCGACCACATCAGCGAGCCTTTGTTTGTGCCTGCCGACAGCTTTTTGGTAGAAACGCTGCTTAGTGTTTACGACGATGCAATGGGTGGCAAAAGCCAGCCTCTTGCAATTGGTGGTGGCACGTACAGCAGATGCTTGCCCAACTGCGTTGCGTTTGGGCCGTTGTTCCCCGGGGAAGAGCAAACAATACATATGCCCAACGAGGCAATCAGCCTGCAAAACCTGCAAAAAATGGCTCTCATCTACTTGGATGCAATCCAAAGACTTTCTAAGTAACAAAAAGGCGTGGT
>JAFVXX010000169.1 GCA_017500905.1 Clostridia bacterium | reverse complement strand
CACGACGTAGCCTTGTTTTGCTACGAAAAGGCGCAAGACTTGTCTCTGTCAAGGGCAGTGGGCAACGCCAAGGACGTAGCCTTGATTGTGGGCAGCGAGGGTGGCTTTTCGCCCGAGGAAGCGCAGCTTTTTGTCGGCAATGGCGCAACGGCCGTAACACTTGGCAAGCGTATTTTGCGTGCCGAAACAGCACCCCTGTATGCAATGTCCGTGTTGTGCGACAGGCTGGGGGAAAGCTAATGAAGGTATCAGTTTTTACACTTGGCTGCAAGACAAATTTGTATGAAAGTCAACAAATTGTCGCCGGCCTTTTGGCTATGGGGCATGACGCTGTAATAGGGCTTTGCAAGGCCGACGTGTTTGTTCTAAACACCTGTGCCATCACTGCCGAAGCCGAAAAAAAGTCTCGCCAAGCCATAGCCCGTGCACGCAAATTAAATGCCGATTGCAAGGTAGTGGTTGTAGGCTGTGCATCGCAAAAAAATGCAGAGCAATTTGCCGACTTGGACAACGTAACGTTTGTCAAGGGCGTGCACAACAAGGAGGGCATTGTCAAGCTGTTGGACAGCTACGGCGTGGACGTCGAGCAAATCCCGTCGGTGTATGCCCACACAATCAATGCCGTGCAGGAGCGCACCCGTGCCTTTGTCAAGGTGCAGGACGGCTGCAACAACTTTTGCAGCTACTGCATTGTGCCCTACCTTCGTGGACGTAGTCGCAGCAAGGACGTGGACGTAGTGGTGGATGAGGTTGCCAACGCCAACAGCAACGAGGTGGTGCTTATTGGCATCGACCTGTCGCAATACGGCAAGGACAACGGCAGCAGCTTGGAGCAATTATTCAGCAGACTTCAGGGCTTGCCCGTGCGCATTCGTTTGGGCAGCTTGGAGCCCAACGTAGTTACCGAGCAAATGCTGACGGCCCTGTCCAAGCTAAACTTTTGCCCACACTTTCATTTGTCGCTGCAAAGTGGTTGTGACAGTGTGCTGTCCCGTATGAACAGGCACTACACCACACAACGCTACTACGACGCAGTGCAGCAAATACGCAAGGTGTTTCCATGCGTGGCAATTACCACCGACGTCATCGTTGGCTTTTGTGGCGAAACGGACGAGGAGTTTGAGGCAACCTGCCAATTTGTACAAAAGGTAGGCTTTGCCGATATCCACGTCTTTCCCTATTCCCCACGAGAGGGCACCGTTGCCTACAACACAATGGCCGATTTGCCTGCCTACGTCAAAAAGCGGCGTCAAGAGGCACTTACAGTCATCAAGCATCAGCTGCACGGCAAATTTGTAGACAGCCAGCTTGGCAAGGTCGAGACGGTGCTTGCCGAGCAAAAAAAGGGTGGTTTTTGGCAAGGGTACACCCCCAATTACACACGAGTATACTTCAAGGGCGATGTTAAATGCGGCGACCTTGTGCAAGTAAAATTGACTAAACGCTACCTGGATGGTGCGGAAGGAGAATTAGTATGAACGACTGCATTTTTTGTAAAATCGTAAAGGGCGAAATCCCCTGCTACAAAATCTACGAGGACGAGCAAGTGCTTGCCTTTTTGGATATTGCCAACGACGTAGTGGGACACACTCTCGTCATCCCCAAGCAGCATTGCGCCAGCCTTTTTGATGCAGACGAAGCCACTATGCTTGCAGTAGCAAAGGCTGTTCAAAAGGTAAGCCTGCATTACGTGCACAATTGTGGCTTTGACGGTGTCAACACCTTCAACTGTAATGGCAAAGAGGCACAACAATCGGTATTTCACTTGCACGTGCACGTCATCCCACGCAAGGGTGGTGACGGCATCAATATATGGGGAAATCAAACGCAATGTAATCCCACGCTACAAGAGGTTTGTGACAAATTAAAATTAAGTAATTAGGCTTATTTTGTTGACAACTTGTTTAGGTTGTGCAATAATAGTATGGCAAATTAATCTGTTTAGCAGAAAGGAGGCGAATTACGTGTCAACAATTAAGGTAGGCGAAAACGAAACGTTGGACAGCGCATTGCGTAGATTCAAGAGACGTTGCGCAAGAGACGGTATCATTGGTGACCTTCGTAAAAAGGAACATTACGAAAAGCCAAGCGTAAGACGTAAGAAGAAAGCCGAAGCTGCTAGAAAACGCAACAGGGCCTAATACAAAAGACAAACTGCTTATCCATTTTTTGGATAAGCAGTTTCTTATTTTACGGCGATTTCGACAAAAACAAACAAAATTTTCACGGAGGAAACTATGCTCAAGGAATACGCCAAAAAGGCAAAGGAAAGGATGAAAAACGGCTTTTGGACGGAGGCCAAGCAAAGCCTCGAGGTCAAAAAGCAGCAAGCCAAGCAGCAAGGGCTGGATTGCGTCAAGGTGGTGGAGGACGAGCGTCGCAAAACCGTGCGTCGTATCTACGACGAGCAAGGCTTTTTGGAGGAACAGGCGTTTTACGACAAGGTGGTCGAAATTTTGCAAAGCAAGGATACCGTCACCAATCCGCTTGCTCGCCTTGCCGACAAGCAGCTTATGCAGGATATGACGCCTGTCGAAAGGCAAACCTATCTAATCAAGCTGTCTGCACGCTTTCAAAAAGTAGTCGAGCAGTACAATTCTTCGCAAAAAAGATTTGGCTAAATTCAACTTTTGTGCTACAATTGTCACAAAGGAGTTTTGTCATGCCAAAGGTAACCAAATTAGAAGTACAAAAAAGCAACAAAGGCCGTGTCAACGTCTACGTGGACGACGAGTTTTACTGTGGCATGGAGGCGGTAACAGCGCTGGCAGTCGGCCTAAAGGAGGGTAGGGAGGTAACCACCCTGCAGCTTCAATCAGCCATATTCGACAGCGAGGTCAGTGTTGCATTTGGCAAAGCCGTCGACTATATTTCACGCTACATGAAGACATCCAGGCAGCTTAGTCAGTACCTGTTACGCAAGGGCTTTTCGCAGGAGGTATGTCAGACGGTGGTGGCCAAGCTTTTGGACTACGGCTACGTCGACGACGCACGCTACGCCCAGCTGTACACAGAGCAAAACAACAAAAGCAAGGGCGCACGCCGCATCAAGCAGGAGCTGCTTGCCAAGGGCGTCGACAAAGCCAATGCCGAGCTGTACAGTCAGGTGGATGGCGAGCAGGCCTTGCAGTCAGCCACCAATTTGGCGCAAAAGTACATGAAGGGCAAGTCCTGCGACACCCCCACCCTTGTCAAGCTGCAACGCTACTTGGCGTATCGTGGCTTTGACTTTGATGTAATCAACAGCGTTGTAGGCAATTATCGCAATTTTGACGAATAATCAACAAAAAAAGGGCACGCAATTTACGTTGTAAACTGCGTGCCTTTTTATTGTCTCTTAAAGGGTATCAGGTCCT
>JAFVXX010000168.1 GCA_017500905.1 Clostridia bacterium | reverse complement strand
ATTTGCGTAAAAATGGTGGAATGTTTTTGTCTTCCTCGACACGCAAAGTGCTTTCCTGCGCCAATCCACTTGTGGAAGCCACCTTGCTGTCAACAATAGGCGCCTCCTTTGCCGTTTGTTGCACTACAGGCTGTGCTGCAATGGGGTTAGCATGGGCTTGTGCCGTGCTGTTTGCCGAAAAGAACGATGCCTTTTCCTCCATTGTCGAGCCAAAAAATCCTGTTGCAATCAACGTTACTTGAACCTCGTCACGAAGTGCTTCGTCAAAGCCCACGCCAAACAACACGTTTGCATCGGGCGAAATTACCTGACGGACAAGCTCCAATCCACTGTAAATTTCCTCCAATTTGAGGTCTTGTCCACCACGGAAGTTGATTATGATGGAGGACGCCCCTTGGATTGTAGTTTCAAGCAATGGCGAATATACAGCCTTACGAATTGCATCAATGGTTTTGTTTTTGCCCTTGCCGACGCCGATACCCATATGAGCCATACCACTATCCTTCATGACATATCTTACGTCTGCAAGATCCAGATTGATACGGCCATCTTGAACAATGATATCAGTAATTGCACGTACGCCTTGCAACAAAATTTCATCTGCCTTAGTAAAGGCATCCATGATGGAAAAGTTTTTGTCGCTGTTAAGCTTTTCGTTTTGCACAATTACCAATGCGTCGACGTTGCCCTTTAGGTTTTCGATGCCCATTTCGGCGTTTTTCATACGGCGTACGCCTTCAAACAAGAAAGGCTTAGTAACTACAGCAATGGTCAAAATGCCAAGCTCACGGGCAATTTTTGCCACTACAGGAGCAGCACCCGTGCCTGTTCCACCACCCATACCGGCAGCGATAAACAGCAAATCCACTTTGCTACGCTCGAGCAGCTCCCTGATTTGAGGTGCGCTTTCCTCGGCAGCACGTTGACCAACCTCGGGGTTGGAGCCTGCTCCTAAGCCCTTTGTGGTGCCCTTGCCAATAGTCATCTTTTTTGCGCCAATCTTAAACAAAGCCTGTTCGTCGGTGTTCATGGCAATAAATTCGACGTTGGTGATACCAGCCTTTATCATGCTGTCAACGGCGTTGCCACCGCCACCACCTACACCAATTACCATCAGTTGAGCTACGTTGCCCGTTTCCTGAACGTACATATAAAATTTCTCCTTTACTTTTTCAAAAACGAAAACAACCCACGATTGCTTTGTTTGAGAGTATTTGCATATTGCAACAATCCGTAGCACGACGTGTATTCGTTACGAGTTGTTTGAGGGTTTGTACTGGTGTACACGTGTATGCGCTTGCCCAAGTAGTACGACAGCCACTCGGCACCACCTTGCAGATAGGTAAGTCCCCCACCCGTCAAAATAATTGGTGTGTCCGATGGGATTTCCTTGTCACAGTAGGCAAAGCACTTTTTGACGTAATCGGCAAATTGCTCGATACGTGCCTTGACAATTTCATTTGTTTTGTACGAATCGCATGCAACCGTGCCAATTTTGTAGCAGTCGCCCTGCTTAAACTCCAGCTTGAGGTTGATTTTGTTAAGCAAAGCCAATGCTGTTTCAAAGCTGACATCCAGCAAGGAGTACAAATCGCTTGCAATGTAGCCACTGCCCAATGCAAACGTCTTTGCAAACAACAACGAATTGCCGCCAAGCAGCATTACGTTGCTTGTAATGTGGCCAATATCAATGACGATGGCGTGCCCGTTGACGTTGCGATTGGCTGATACAAAGCGTGCTTGATGCTCACATACAGGGGTAAAGCTTATTTTGTTTACGCCGCATTGATTAAGCGCTTGCGTTACGGTTTGCTCAAATTGCTTGTCCATAAACGAGTAACTTACAAGCCCTGTCAGACGTTGTGCAATGCTTCCAATTGGGTCGTAGGTTTTGATTGCGCCGTCCAACAAGTAGTACACGGCACTTTTGCCCACCACCTTGCCTGTTGCATTGGCAAAAATGTTTGCCTTGTCGACAATGTCGTTTAGATCGACAAAATCAATCTTCTTTTTGCTTCCAAACACGTTGGTTGCTTCGCTTGTAGCAACGGTACAAAAGTTGCCCGGAACACCCACCAAAATTTGTTTGATTTTGATATTAAGCTTTTCCTGAACCTGATCCAATGCCGTTTTTACCGATTGCGTCAAGGCTTCCGGCTCATACCAACCGTTTTCGTCAAATCCATTGTAATCGGCTTGTCCTACAGCCTTGATTACAAAGTCATGTCCGACCCTTGTTGCAGACATTGCCGTAATTTTACTCGAACCAAAGTCCAGTACTGTGAAGTAGTTGTTTTTCATATGTTACTCCGTTAGTTTTCAAAAGACGTTGTGATGTTTCCCTTTTGTGGGACGTATATGACGCTGCCCTCCTTGGTTACATCATTGATTTCGTTGTAGTACACCGAAAATGCCAAATGCAAACGTGTTGACAAATCAACACTTGGCGAATACACCACAATTTTTACACCTGTTTTTGTGAGTATAGTCATGGTTTGCTCGCTTTCCTTCTCTTCAAAGCTGAAGCTCGCAATCAGCTTGGGAATATCCTGATAGGAGTAATTAAGCTGCCAAACAGCGTTTACTGCTTGAAGCATCAAGTCAAACTTAGCGTCATTTTTTTGATTGTTGTTGAATGCCAGTTTTGTACCTACCTTTGTGCTTACAACGTCAAACACATTGGAAAAGGCACCCGAGACGTCTATTACCTGATTGGCAGGCTCGTCTACAATGTAACCAAACGAATCTACGTACACGTTGCCCACCTTATATACGGCAACTCTGTCTACCAAATGCACGGTCAGCTTGTTTGGAAAGCTTTTTACCACTGCAATTGCATGATACGTAGGGTAGCTACGATTGATTTCATCCAGCATGTCTTGCTTGGACAAAAAGATTACGTTTTTGCCATAAAATGGTTGCAAAACCTCATTTGATGATGGAGCATCTGCCGGCGTAGCAATTATACTGCCGTCTTCCGAATGAAAAACCAAATCTCCACTTTTTACAGTAAAACAGCACCGAAAATGATTGCTAAGACAACAACTAACACGGCAATTATTATCAAAGTGAGTAGTTTTTTAGTTTTCATTAGTTTTGCTCCTTGGTTTTAGATACAATAATACTTATACATTATACACCTAATCTCGCTTTCCGTCAATAGTAATTCGCCCTTCAACAAAAAAAAACAGTGTATAAATACACTGTCTTTTGCCATATTTTGTATCAATTTGTCAATTTGATGTCTGCACCCAAACCACGCAGGCTTCCGACAAGGTCAAAGTAGCCTCTTTCAACGTGGCAAACGTTGTGCACACGGGTGACACCTTGTGCAAACAAGCCGGCAAGCACAAGCGCCGCACCACCTCGTAGGTCCTTT
>JAFVXX010000167.1 GCA_017500905.1 Clostridia bacterium | reverse complement strand
GCTACCATTCAGCTCGGCACGTAAGTATTCGGCTGTGTCCTTTACAGGACAAGGAACGTTTTTTCTCGGTGCACTAGAGTTTGTGCTAAACGGCATCAACGAGCAGCTGCAAGAAACAATTTCAAAGCATACTTCAAAGGGATTGCGTGTATTGGTGCTTGCACATTCGGCAACAACGGCAACCAGCCAAGACAAGCTACCTGCCGTAAGACGTGCCATTGCACTGATTGTCATCGAAGACAAAATACGCAAGGACGCTGCTGACACAATTAAGTGGTTTAAGGGCAACGGCGTGCAAGTAAAGGTAATTTCGGGTGACAATGCGTCAACCGTAAGCAAAATTGCCTCCCGTGTAGGCGTTGAAAATGCAGACAAATATGTCAGCCTGGAGGGCATGACGGAGGAGCAAGTTAAGCAAGCTGCCACCAAATATACAGTTTTTGGTCGTGTAACACCCGATCAAAAGGCAATTTTGGTAAAGGCACTAAAGGCATCCGGCAAAACCGTTGCAATGACGGGTGATGGCGTAAACGACATCTTGGCCATGAAGGAAAGCGACTGTGCAATTGGTCTTGCAAGTGGCAGTGATGCCGCACGCAACGTTGCACACTTGATTATGCAAGACGACAGCTTTGCAAGCCTGCCTCACGTAGTAAACGAGGGACGTAGAGTAGTAAACAACATTCAAAGCTCTACAACCCTGTACTTTATGAAGACGGTATATGTCATTGTTGTCAACTTTATCATTGCACTTATGCATTTTGCATTTGACGTCACGTTGACCACTCCGTACGAAACAATTCAAATTTTTGTGCTCGAAACGGTCATTGTAGGCATTACGGCAACCGTTTTGGCATTGCAGCCTAATACGCAAATCATCAAAGGAAAGTTTTTCCACAACGTCATAAGCAAGTGTCTGCCGGCATCACTTACGTTTTTGGTCACAACGGCATCGCTGTACTTTGTAAAAAACTTTGTTATGACGGACATGACGGGTGACCAGCTTAACACCTTGATTGCATTGACCTACACCGTAGGCGGCTACTATGCATTGTTTTACGCTTGCAAGCCATTCAACGGATGGAAAATTGCGCTGTATGCAGGCGTTGGCGTTGTGTCAATTTTGCTTATTACATTGATGCCTGCCGCTTGGAAGTACGTAGAGCTTACACGAGAGCAAATCCTGCTGCTCCTGGTGGAAGTGTTTGCATCGTGGTCAATTTTGCGAGGCTTTATGTATTTGTTTTCGCTAAAAGGAAAAAACAAAAAAACAAACTAATCATTTTATGCCTGTCTGCTTGACAGGCATATTGCGTAAAGGACAAAACTATGCTGATGACGCTATCCAACGCACAAGTGCGATTTGGCGACAACGTAATATTTAGCGACGTCAACGTCGAGGTGCACGATGGCGACAGCATTGGGCTTGTTGGCTACAATGGGGCAGGCAAGTCCACCTTGCTTAATGCAATCACAAAAAACGTCCCCTTGTTTACGGGTACACTCAGTCAAAAAAGTGGCTTGACAATGGGATACTTGACGCAAAACGCATCGTACGTGAGCCAAAACACCGTCTATCAGGAAATGTTGACCGTGTTTGATGAGGAGTTGAGGCTGTTGGAAAGCATCAAGCAAATTACAAAGGCCATTGCAGACTGCCCTAATGACAGCGCAGATTACGTCAGTTTGACAAGCAAGTACAATCGTATGCTTGACAGGGCAAACGCCACGGATGCCTACAACGTTGAAGTAAAGGTCAAAACAGTACTAAACGGCATGGGAATGATGCCATTTAGCAATCAGGTAGTCGACAATTTGTCGGGTGGCGAAAAGACAAAGGTTGCATTGTGCAAGCTGCTTCTTCGCAGACCCGAGCTTATGATTTTGGACGAGCCTACCAATCACCTCGATTACAAAACAATC
>JAFVXX010000166.1 GCA_017500905.1 Clostridia bacterium | reverse complement strand
GCCGTTGGTAACAAAGTGCTCGATTACGGGCAGGTAGTCGTCTGCGCCGTTGTGAAAGCCGTGGCAAAGCACCACCAATCCGTAGGGATTGGACGTGCTGTACAGGTAGCCCCTAAGCTGATTGTCGCCCGAGGCAATGTCCAGCTCCTCCCTTGGCAATCGGTGCTGCAGTCGCTGGTAGCAGTAGTTGCCGGGCGTCGTTTGGGCGCTTTTGGGATGCAGTCTAACAAAAAAGGCGTTGTACGCCACCACGGACAATATTGTCACTATGCCGTAAAACACCATGATTGCGGTAAAGAATATCTTTACCATTTTGAGTAGTCTCTTTTTTGCCATTTCATACGTTTAGTTTGGCTAAAAAAGTCAAAACTAAACGCTCCTTTTATAAATCTATTTTGCAAAAGCTTACCCTTTGCAGGGGATTGCACGCAACGCTTACAACGTAGCTTGTGCCGTTGACGTCAATTGCTTTGCTTACAACGTGCTGTGTATACTCGCTTGGCTTGCTTGCCAAAAAGCTGCTTTGATTGAGCATCTTAAAGGTGCTTTCCTTTTGCGTCCACTTTTGCGTAAAGTACAGTGCCTTTTGCTCATCCGTTTGCAATTGGTGGTAGTCCGTCACCTCTTTTTGCGAAAACACACGCTCCATCACCTTGACGTTGCTTGGCAGTGCAACACGCTCTACGTCTACGCCCGTGTCGGCCTTGCTTACCGACACAGCCACCACTCCATCACCGTGTGAAAGAGAAAAGCTGCACAGGTTGCACGTCCACTTGCCTGTGGGTTGCTTGACAAAGGTGGCATCCTTACCGTAGTTGCTGCCAATTGCACGTAGCAGCAGCTTCCACACAAAGTACTTGTCCCTTTTGACGTCAGCATTTTGACAGGAGGCAATTTCCTCGTTGCGTAATGCCGTTGGCAAATCCAACGCAAAGGGGGTAGAAGGCACTGCTGCGTAGTACACCTTTACCTCGCTTAAAAAGGCAAATTGCTTGCGAATGTCGTCCGTTTGTGAGCAGTACTTTTGACCAAGGTAGCACTGGTAAGCAAAGTGCTCGCAGTTGTTGTGTACAATGTTGTAGCCGCCTTCGCCCAGCCTATCCAATGCATTTTGCACGGTTTGGGCAGGGGGCGTACGCTTTTTGTCACGCTTTTCGGGTACGGCAACCTCGACAAAGCTGCCGTCGCAAAACTCGTCCATTGTGCTTTGGCAAACCACTACTTGGGCATCACTTACCCTTGCACGTTGACGAGGTGCCAAGCCAAACTGAACCACCTGCTCGTCGCTGACGTAAATTCCGTAGTGCCAAATACTGCCACTTTTGACACGTATCATGTCACCATATACGGGATCAATCAGTTTCCATTTCATTGCAGCTTGCTCTCGACGTAATCCACTACGTCGCCTACCGTGGTAAAGTCGCCAAAGCCTACGTCGTCAAAACGTATGTCAAAGTACTCCTCGATGGCAATTACCAAGTACAGCACCCCCACCGAGTTTAGTCCCAAGTCGTTGACAAGGTGGCTATCCGAGGTGACACCTTGCAGTTGAGGCTTGTTGCCCAAGGCAACAGCCAACAAATCCTTTAGTCTGCTTTCAATTTCGCTTCTGTTCATTGCTTGTTTTGTCCCCTTACTATCTTCATACTGGGCGAACGAACAAAGTCTGTCGTGCGCACAATTACTTTGTTTATTTTTTCAAACGAAGGCAACTTGGCGTTGACCTCGGCAATTTTTTGCTTAAGTATTGCTTCTACTTGCTCTTGTGGATACTTGGCGACTACTGCAGGACGGGGTAGCACCTCCAAAACAAGGCTCCACGTGCCGTCGTCGTAAATTTGCTCGTACACAAGGCAATCCTGAACCTCGTCGATGGCGTAAAAGTGGTTTTCCACCTCGGCAGGAGATACGTTTTCGCCTGTGGGCAGCACAATTACCTCCTTTTTGCGTCCGGTAATGTACAAAAAGCCCTTGTCGTCAAATCTCACCAAATCGCCCGTCTTAAACCAGCCGTCGCAGTAGCTAAGCTTGTTTTCTTCCTCGTCGCCAACGTAGCCGTCCATCATGTTGGGACCCTTAAGCCACAATTCGCCGTCGACCACCCTCCACTCCATGCCGGGATAGACAAAGCCTACCGACTCGGGATTTGTGCTTGCCTCGGCGTTGCCGCTTACAAGGTTGGCCGTTTCGGTCATGCCGTAGCCGGGTAGCAGCGTGATGCCAAAGCTGGCGTATTCCTTGACGAGATAGGGCGCAACCGTTGCTGCACCGCAAATGATAGTCTTCATGCTGTCGCCCCACATGTTGCGACCAAATTGCTTGGACAAATTGAGTGCCATTTCGGCCAACGCAGGCACTAAAATCATGATGCTTGGCTTAAAGATGGCAACGTCACGAAACAAATCCTTGTTGTTTTGGCAAAGGTACAGCGTGCTTCCTGTGTACAAGCATGTAAGCAGGTTGCGCACCAAGCCGAATACGTGCGTAAGCGGCAGCACCAAAACGTACCTTTGTTCAAAAACATCCTTTATTCCGTAGCAACCGTTTTTGGTGCCACGCATCAATGCTTGATGACTAAGCAATGCGCCCTTGCTGCGTCCCGTTGTTCCACCTGTAAACAGCACGGCTGCAGGGTGGGTACCCTCCAATTGCGTACAAGGGGTAGGGACGTCGGCACTTTGCGTGCCGGCAATTTGCTTGCAAGCGGGATTGCGATTGGCAAGCAGTCCCAGCTTTGGCGCAAAGGCTTCAAAATACACCAACGCCTTGAGTCCAAACTTCATCGAGCAGCCAAATATGGTTGCTTCGTCCAAGTGTGCAGGTAGCAGCACTGCCACAGCGCCCAAGGTGGTTACCGCCAAAAATGCCTTGACAAAATCCAAGCAGTTGGGCATCAAAATGCCAACTCTGTCGCCCTGTTGTACACCATTTTGCACCAATACGGTGCGAAAGTGCGCAGTCATTTGGTCAAGCTGAGCAAAGGTTGCCCTTTGTGCACCGTCAATGGCAACGTTGTTGGGGTAGGTTGCCACGCTGTGTGCCCACATTTCGCCTACGGTTGAGTAGTCGACAATTTTGGACAACGTTTCGGCATCGGTATATTTGTCAAATACGTCTACTGGTGAAGTGTTCATTTGATTTCTCCTTTGTGATAAAGATCCTTAAGCTGCTGCTCCTTTTGTTGCAAAAACTCGGTTGCACGCTGCAAATCCTCAAGAGTGGGCACAGGGCCGACAATTTGCCTTACGTCGATGGGCTCGCCTACCACCACTATCCTACGGGACAGCTTTTTGGCAGGCTTTACAAGGTAGATTGGCACAATGGGTGCGTTGCAACGGTGAGCAATCAGCACTGCGCCTCCCTTAAAGCTCAGCATTTCCTCTTGGTGCAGATTGACCTGCCCCTCGGGAAAAATAAGCACTGCCCTTTGCTTTTTGAGGTAGCTGCATACGTCGTGGAAGGAATTCATGCTGAAATTTTGCTTGTCCACTTGTATACAATGAGCCTTGGTAAACACCCAGTTGGTAAAGTTGTTTTTGTACAAATCCTTGGTCGCCATGCTGTGCACGATACGACGGGGAAATGCGCTGTAAATTACGATAGGGTCCAAAAAGGTGACGTGGTTTGCCGACAGCAGCACTGCACCCTTGGGATTGGTGGTTGCACTGCCCACCTTAATCACCTTGGTGCGCATGTACAGCCACATGGGGATAGCCCCTGTAATTTTGATGAAGTAGTACCAAAAGTAGTTTTTTGGCTTTTTAACCTTTCTCAATGCCATCTCGTAGATTCCTTATTTTTTCTTGCACGTAATCACTAATCAGCTGCAGATTTTCCTTTTCCGAAAGGCTGTCGTCGTACAGCTGTCTGGCATCAATGGGGGTACCCACTACCATGTGATTGCGCTTTTTGTTGAAGTAGTTTCCTTGTGTATACACCGGGACGATTGGGGCATTGCTTCGCAATGCAATCAAAACAAAGCTGGGCTTAAAGCGTATCATTCCCTCATCCTTTTTGGGGATTCTCGATTCGGGAAAAATTTCCACCACGCCACCCTTATCCAGCACCCTGCAGCACTTGTCCACAAAGTCAAAGTCCATCGAGTAGCGATCCACCTTGATTGTACCAAGGCTGTTTAGCAGCCAAGTAAACAGCTTGTTTTTGTTGTACATCACCTCTGCAACCACGCAACGCAGGTTGCGCATCCAAAAGCAAAACATGTGACCAACAAAGTCGTACACCGAGGTGTGATTGCTTACCACCACTGCCTTTCCTGCAATTTTGCGTCCCTGCTTGGATCTGTCCTCAAAGTGATACTTGGTGCGGGCCAGCAGCATCCAAGGCAAAAAGGCTGTGGACTTGATGGTCCAATGCATAATCCAGCGCCACATACTACGCCTCTGCCTTTAGCTTGTACAATTCGTTAAGCTTAAATTGCATCAATCCCAACGCAACCACGTTTAGTGGCAAAATTGGGAAAATTACTGCCAACACGATTAGTGCCGTCCTAAACAGCTTGTGTCCCTTGCCCGAAAGGAAGGTTTGGTCGTATTGTTGGCCGTATGCCTTAAGAGTGTCAAACATCCTTGCAACGTAAAACGCCGATGCAAAGGGCACAAAGCAGCACAACAGCCACACAAGCGCTGGCTTTTTGAAGGAAAGCTCTCTCTTGAAATCCCTAAGCATAAATGCGCTCCAAATAAAGCCGAATATAAATCCACTCAAAACGGACAAGCCCACTTGAACAAACACAATTTCGCCCTTTTCTTGCTTAGGTTGATTTTCCTCATTGGCAAGATAGGCGTCGATATCCAACGATGGGTCCATCTTTTTGAATTCCTTAGCAACAAGGTCGGGTGTGTAGTCACGAGGCATCTTGCGTGCAAGTATTGCACCCAAAGCGCAGGTAAACGCAACAATGAAAGGTACCAGCAGCGTGCCAAGGTTAAAAACCGTTGCCTCTGCTGCGCCCATCTTGATGGCAGCATCTGCCAAGCTTTCGGCCCAAACAACCGACAGTGTTGCCTTGTCGATAAACAGCATTTTGATGTTTTCGTACACCAGTGCCGACGAAATTGCACCAATGATGGAGGTTGCAACGGCATTGCCTGCAAAATACATTGCCGAGTGGTTTTTCTTGGTAAGCTTTTCTTCAACGCTGGATATTTGCGCCGTAACAAGGTAGGGCATCATAAAAAATGCGCCAATCGCCCAACTGCCCATTACGCTGCCTATACAGCTTATAATGTACTGAAGCGGCTTGTTGTCGTAGCCCAGCAAAAAGTTGGAGGAGAAAAAGAAGCTGAGTATTGCAATTGCAAAGGCAATCAGGCAGCTTTGATAGGTAAGCCTGATACCCTTTTTGGCCTTTACCTTGTTGAACAGCCACAGCATAACGGGTACAGGGCTAAACGCACAGGTGTTTAGGATTGCCATTTCGGCGCCGTTCATGCCCATACCACCAAGAATCATGGCGTTCATTGCTACCAAAAACATCTGAAGCCCAAAGTAGGTGCAGCAGTTTACTGCCAGCCAACGAGTAAACACCTTGTTTTTAAAGGTTACTCTTACGCTTTGAGCAATTGTGTACTTTTCCTCCGAAAGGCCGTCGTTTTCGGGATAGCCGTACTTTTCGCCCTCCTTAATCAAAAACAACGGAATAAGCATTGTACCCATCAATGGCAAGCAAATAAACACAAATTTGTCAATGTGGATTTGCGCCGTATTGATGATTAGTGGCACCAATGCGTACACCATACAGTAGGAGATGGTGTCAAAAAACGATTTGTAGCCCGAAACACGCAGGCGTTGAGGCTCGTCACAGCAGGTTGTTGACAACGAGCCGTAAAAGGCAATCAGACACATTGTGTACGTCGCAAAAAACACCAATGCCCAGCAAACAATCCAGATGGTGTTTAGCAGCTGTCCGTCTGCCCCACCAACAGGCCACCAGCACATTGCAAAGGACAGCACCATTGGCAAAAAGCAAACTGCAATTGCGGGACGTCTGCGTCCCCACCTTGTTGACAAATTGTCCGTAAGATGTGCAAACGGAATGTCGATTATGCCGTCAAAGGCACGAGCCAATGCGTACAATATCGGAAACACTGCCGGCAAAATGTAACAGGCTGTTCCTATTGCTTGAAACGAGCCCTCCGGCAAGGCGGCAGGGTTGATTGCATCGGTAAAATATGCACCCATCAGCACCATCAAAAAGTTGGGACCAAAGCCGGAAAAAGCAAACAAAAACTCCTTCCACTTGTTGTTTAGTTGTTTAGTCATTTGTATCTCCTCTATTGCAAAGCCACAAGCTCTGCTATTTGCCCCGGTGTAGAAAGCACCTGCTTGGTGACGTCTACGCCAAACGTGCTTTTAATTTCCTCTGCCAACGCAAGGTAATCCAGACTTGACAAGCCCAAATCGCCAAACAGGTTGCTGTCAATGCCCACCTCGTTTAGGGCAAACAGCTGCTTGATGCAGGCAATCACCTGCTGCTGCAAAGGCGTAAGTGCCCCCTCGTCCACAGCTGTAAAG
>JAFVXX010000165.1 GCA_017500905.1 Clostridia bacterium | reverse complement strand
GTATCCTTTACGTCAAAGGTGGCATACCACTCGTCAAAGTTGCGAGGAGGCATGTTGGCACGCAAAATGCAGGGACCGTGTACGTCGATGGACAACAGCAGCTGTGCGTACTCAGGCTTGGACTTTTGACACCAAACCCTTGCCCAGTTGCTAAAGTACTGCTCGTAGGATGCGTTTGGCGTGCTGCCCATGATATCAAGCGTTACTGCCATACCACCGTTGTCTGCCATGTTTTCGCTTACGATAAACGCTCCGTTTACCTTGCCCCAAGGCAGCTCGATGCCGTCAAATTGCGCTATCATTTGTTGCACCTTTGCTTCAAAGCGAGCAAAGTCATCATCCGTCCACCAGTTGTTGATGTTGCCGTTTTCGTCGCACTTTGCGCCGTTGCTGTCAAATGCGTGCGAAATTTCGTGACCAACCACTGCGCCAATGCCACCCAAATTTTCGCTGCGTGTTTGCTTTAGCGAGTAAAACGGTGGTTGCAAAATTGCAGCAGGGAAAGTGATGTCGTTTACAAACGGATCGTAGCAGGCGTTTACCATGTGACCGGGCATTGCCCACTTGGTTGGGTCGGTAGGCTCGTCCAGCTTGGTCAAGGAGTCACGCTCCTTAATTTCCTTTAGGGCAGTTACAACCTCAAACAAACTTGCATTTTCGTCAAACACAAGCTTTTGGTAGATTGGTTGGCACTTGGATGGGTAGCCCATCTTGACGCCCATTGTAGAAAGCTTCAAGATTGCCTTTTTCTTGGTTTCTTCGCCCAAAATGTCGTTGGTTGTGATGCGCTTTTTGTAGGTGTCAATTATTTGATACACAATTTCCGTTACGTCACGCTTTGCTTCTTCGCCAAAGTACTTTTCGCCGTAGTAGATACCAACAGGCTCGGAATAAACAGAGGAAGCAAGGTTGTAGGCAAATTTTTCTACCGAGGTCATTTTTGCAACGCCCATCAAGGCACGGCTAAACGCCCCGCCAAGGTCACGCAGGCTTTCGCTGAGGTAGGAGCACGCTTGCAAAAGCCCCTTTACGTACGCCCAATGCTTGTACTTGGCAAGGCTTTCGCTGTTGAAAACCGTTGCAAAGGCGTTGAAGTATCTTGGCTCGGTTACCACCACAACTTCCGGCACACGGCCAAACATATCTTGCAAAATTGCCTCAAGGTTTACTTCGCCCAGCATTGCAGAAACTTCTTGCGTGGGCATTGGGTTGTACATTTCTACGTACTTGCTCCACTCCTCGTTGCTTTTTACAAGGCCGGCCAGCATTTCGTCAAAGGCAAGAGTGTCTGCAACGTATTGCTGTTGTTGCTCGGGCGAAAGACCTGTTTGCGCCAACACTGCCATTGCAACGTTTGTCCACAAGCCAAGCATTTGTTGCTTGGTTGCCTCGTTTTCCGGCTTGTAGTAGGTGGTATCAGGCAAAATTACCGGTGGCCCTTGAACGTACACAAGGCGACGCTTGGTGTTTTTCATGTCTGTTTCCAGCCCTATGTAGGCAGGCAACGGAAAGCCCTTTACCGACAAGGTTTTGTACAAACGGCAAAAGTCGGCTACTGTTTCTACCTCGTCCAACAAAGATAGATGCGCCAGCGCAGGGGCAATGCCTGCCTGTTGACGCTTGTCTACGTCCTTTGCAAGCTCGTACAGCTGACACGCACGCTTGACGTAGTCGTTGGGGTACGCTTTGCTTTGGCTAAGTGCTTCAAACTCGGCCATCATGGTTTTTTCTACGGCATCGGCAATTTCGGCAAAGCCCCCTGCCATAGGCTTGTCGTCGGGGATTACCAATTCGTCCAGCTTTTGCTGATTGACGTAGGTATACAAATCGTCTTGGATTCTTACTTTTTGCATAAAAATCACCTCCAAAGAAATATTTTAGATAGATTATATCACATTTTTGCCAAATTGCAACAAATATGCAAAAATTTTACTGCTGATAATTTTTTACAAGCAAGCATTTGCTACAAAACAAAAAGCAACCCAAATGCGTATTATCCTTAACGTAGAACACGCATTTGGGTTGGGTTGAGTGGCTTTTTATATAAACAAGAAATTAGCGATACAAACTCCAACTATATCACTTTGAATTTGAAATACATCTAACAAGTTTTCCGTCAAAATCTATCTCGTAATACCTATCATCAAAGTCGTACACGCATATAAGGTTGTCTCGAATTTCAAATGATTGTTCTCGGGTAATAGAAACAAAAATATCTGCTCCTAAACGCTCCCATAATTTATTTAAGTCTAAATCCAACATGGTAATTTCCATTTCCCCGTACACAACGTAACCCTTTGGGACCCTATATATCGCAAAGGTACATCCCCAACCATCAATATCTGTGCAACGAACTATAGTGCCATCCGTAACTCTGATTTGTGTAACTATGTTACCCTGCAACACCGTCAATATTTCATCTTCGAGAAGAATGCTATCGCGAATATGAGATAAACAATGACCTATAAGTGCAATGCTAAACTCACGGTCAGCCAACTTGATATGAACAGAAAACGTTGTTGCCATATAGTCTTTACTATAGTTGTGCGGATTGAAAACAGCATCGTAGTAACTATTGTCTGCGGAATCTAATTTGTAGCTTTCGTCGATAGTGATTTCAACGCAACATTTGTCGTTTTCTAAAATCATATAACACCCCCAAGGTTAAGTCTATTTGCTTTTATTATATCACCTTTTTGCAAACAAATCAAGGCGTAGCCTTGTATATCATCATTGCGAAAGTGATACAACCTTCGGTTGATGATATACGCCTGCGGCGATGATCTCCAGACAACTGGATGATATGCTATTGCTTTTGCAATGGATAAACAAAAAAAGAGAACTTTTGGTAGACAAAAATTCTCTTTTTGTTGGCGGAGCGAGTGAAACGTAAAACTACCTATGCGTTTTTGTTAATTAAGGTGTTAATAATGTTTAACAATTCTCGTTGTTCGTCACTGCAAAACTCACCATTGTCTAAAAAAGATTGCAATGGGCAAATTAATCGATTGTATTCTTCACCAATAAACTCAACAGCATTTTCGTCCACCCAATCTTGAAGTTTTCCCACTTCCTTTTGTGATACAATGCCGTCTTGGCAAACATTTTTTACAATGCTCAATAAATTGTTTAATAGTTTTGTCTTATTCATTTGTGCCCTCCCACTATTCAATGGCATTATTATCTTCTAGCATTTTGTATAGTGTATTTTCATCAATAATTTTAATTTTACGTTCTTCGGCTTGCTTTAGTTTTTTGGACCC
>JAFVXX010000164.1 GCA_017500905.1 Clostridia bacterium | reverse complement strand
GTAGAGCACTTGATGTGCCAACCAGGTCTGCCCTTGCCCCAAGGGGAGTCCCAACCAAATTCCTCGGCAGTTACGCCCTTCCACAATGCAAAGTCAAGTGCTTCTGCCTTGGATTCGTTTTCTTCAATGCGGACACCGTTTAGCATATCCTTGGTGTTGCGGTTAGAAAGCTTGCCGTAGCCTCCAAACTTGTTGACGGAAAAATACACCTCGCCACCAACCTCGTAGGCAAAGCCCTTGTCTATCAAGCCTTGGATAAACTCAATTATTTGTGGTATATACTGGCTTACACGTGGCTTGTGGTCGGCATCGCAAGTCAAAATACGGCTCATTGTTTCGTCCGTTTGCTTGATGCGAAGGTCGCTTAGCTCCAACGGCAAAATGCCCATTTGGCTTGCTTGAGCAATGATTTTGTCGTCGATATCGGTGTAGTTGCGCACGTAAGTTACGTCGTAGCCCAACAAACGGAAGTACTCGGAAATCATATTGAAAACAATTGCTTGTCTTGCGTGGCCAAGGTGCGCATCGCCATTGACTGTGATACCGCAGGCGTAAATTTTGACCTTGCCCTCCTCGTGTGGGACAAACTCTTGCTTTTTGCGTGTCATTACGTTGAAAATCTTCATAAACTTTTTTACTCCGTAAAAAGTGTTTTGCCAAAATTGGCAGTTTAGCCTAATTATTGTAGCACAAAAATTGCTTTATGTCACTAAAACGGGGTAGTAATTTATTGCAAATATTTGCCATTTGTGGTAAAATTGTTAAAAACGCCGTAATTTTGGCATAAAAAGAGGTGTACAACCATGATTGATATCAATCTTATCAGAAACGACGCAGAAGCAATTAAAAAACGCTACCTAAAGCGTGGCAAGGACATTGACTTTACTCAACTGCTGGCTTGGGACGAGGAGCGCAAGTCCATCATCGCCACAGTCGAAAAGATGAAGGCCGAAAGAAACAAGGTTTCCGCCCTCATTCCTCAGCTTAAAAAGCAAGGTCAAGACGTTTCTGCAACCATTGCCGAAATGAAGGCCTTGGGCGACAAAATTGCCGAAATGGACAAGCAACTTGATGCTGTCAACGCCAACATTCAAGACTTTTTACTTAGACTACCCAACCTACCCGACGAGGATTTGCTGGAGGGTGGCAAGGAAAACAACGTACCTGTAAAGGTGTGGGGACAAAAGCCAACATTTGACTTTACTCCCAAAAACCACGTAGAGTTGTGCCAAAGCCTTGGACTAATCGACTACGAGCGTGGCGCAAAGCTTGCAGGCAACGGCAACTGGATTTACACCGGCATGGGCGCAAGACTGGAGTGGGCACTGCTTAACTACTTCATCGACAGCCACATTGCAAGTGGATACACCTTTATGTTGCCACCATATATGCTAAGCTACGAGTGTGGTGTTACTGCAGGTCAATTCCCCAAGTTTGAGGAAGACGTTTACCACGTATCCAATGCCGAAGGCAAAAAGTTTATGCTACCTACAGCCGAAACAGCCCTTGTAAACTACTACCGCAACGAGGTTTTGGAAGAAAGCCAACTACCCAAGAAATTCTTTGGTTACTCGGCTTGCTTCAGACGTGAAGCAGGTAGCTACCGTGCCGAGGAGCGTGGTATGATCCGTGGCCACCAATTCAACAAGATTGAGTTGTTCCAATACACAACTGCCGATGGCAGCGACCAAGCCTTTGAAGAAATGACTACAATGGCTTGCAAGCTTGTAGAAGGTCTTGGCCTACACTACCAACTAAGCAAGCTTGCAGCAGGCGACTGCAGCGACAGCATGGCTCGTACCTACGACATCGAAATTTACATCCCAAGCATGAACATCTACAAGGAAGTTTCCAGCGCAAGCAACGCAAGGGATTACCAAGCAAGACGTGGCAACATGCGCTACCGTAATGCAGAAAAGAAGCTTCAATTTATGCATACGCTAAACGCAAGTGGACTTGCAACAAGTCGTGTATTCCCTGCACTGCTGGAGCAAAACCAAAATGCCGACGGAAGCGTAACCATCCCCGAAGCACTTCGCAAGTACCTTGGCGGACTTGAAAAGCTTACACCAATTAAGTAACGACACCAACAAAAAAGCCGACCTGTTGAAAGGTCGGCTTTTTGTTACATCACAATTATTCTACATCAAGATTTTCAAACAAAAACATATCATTGTCTAAAAATTCATTTACAGTCATGCCAAATCCATTAGCCAAACGTAAAACTGTAGAAAATGTCACCGTTTTACTTTTGCCACTTAATATCCATTGCATATGTCCGTGTTGTATGCCGGAAAGCTGCTCCAAACGATACTGAGTCATTTTCTTTTCCGCAAGCAACGCTATTATTCTTTTTGCTACTGCGTCATTTACAGTCACTATATCCTCCCCAAAGAACAACTACGAAAGATTACTTCCCTATTATTATATTCATTTTGGAGGAAAATATAGGAATGTATGCTTCCATATATGTTGCAATTGTATGCAAACAATGGTACAATAGGTAAGTAAACATACATAGGAGCGATACGGTGATGATTGTAACGTTTTGTGGACACAGAGACTATATTGGCAATTTTGCCGACGAGCAGCTTTTACTTGAGTTGTTTGAAAAAACCATTAATGGTGCTGGGGTACAATTTTACATTGGTGGTTATGGAAATTTTGACAAGTTTGCGCTTAGATGTGCCCATTTGTACAAAAACATCCACTCCAACGCAACCATAGTATTTGTTACTCCCTATTTAGATAAATGGCTAAACGACAGAAAAAGCATCATTGAATACAACTACGACACAACAATTTACCCACCGATAGAAAACGCACCACAAAATCTTGCCGTGCTGAAAAGAAACGAATGGATGATTAGTCAATCTGATTACGTTTTTGCCTATGTAAAAGCCCATTATGGAGGTGCATACAAGGCTTTGCTGTATGCACACAAGCAAAACAAGCCGTATACAAATTTATACAAGGGCAATTATCAACTGTATTAAAAAGGTCTAACGAAACCTCGTTAGACCTTTTTAGTATTCCAAAATACGTTCATTACTTGTTTGCAAGTTGGTTTTCCAGCTCGGCAATGCGATTTTGCAATGCTTGGTACTCGCTCTTTGTGATTGTAACCATTTCCTCAGCCACTGCAGGGGCAGCCTCGGTTTGGTTGACAGAGGCACGCACAACCGACTTGCGCTTGATGGACAGCACGATGGACAACACAACACAAACGATGGCATCCACTGCAAAAATAAGCCAGATGTCACCAAACAATGCGTTGCTTCCACAAATAAGAAGTACGATTGCAAGCTCGACGTAAAGCAGCGTTACGTAGGTGATGATTTGCAATGGAAGCAGCTTTTTGCCAATTACGATGACGTTGGCAACAATCATATTAAACAGGATTGTAATGGCTGCAATTATGCAGGTTAGGTGGATATAAAATCCTTCGTTAAGCCCTGCCCAAATGGACACCAAAAACATGAGTGACGACAAACCGATTAGGCCTGCTGACACAAAGCCAAGGATGTTTTTGCGAGCAATTGCTTCTACCGAGTTTAGCAAAAACAATCCCGCCAAAAACACTACAAGCAGCGTGAGTAGCACCTTTACCAAAAACTTGGTTGCATCTCCCAAAAAGTCTGCTTCGATGTTGATCAAAAACAAAATGCCTATTGCACCTGCCGTTGCAAGGCAAACGATGGTTACGAGGGTTAGTATTTTTTTAAGCTTTGCACTTGTCATAAGCTACCTCCTAATGCTTTTTTTACATTATATCACACACAAAAACACAAATCAATAGCCTTTTTCAAAAAATATGCTCAAAATTTGGTGTAATTAGGTGGGGGACGTAGCTTAAAAGCTGCTTGACAACACTAAGCTGGGCGTGGGCATCGTCAAAGGAATTGTTTTGCACGTACGACGCTGTTTCGTAGATGCGCAAATTAAGCTCGTACACGTCGACATGGTGCAAAAACAACTCGCTTTTTTCTCTAAGCTTAACCCATTTGTCGCAAAACTGCTGGTAGGTTTGCATGTCCAAGCTTTTTTCGCTGCAAAGCTGCAGCAATTTGTCGGTCTCTTGATACAAATCTTGGTAGTCGTCCTTTAGCACCACCACCTCTATCACGCCAAAGGCAATCAGCAAAACCAACGCCACAACGCCAACGATGACGTTTTTATTCATTGTCAAACCCTCCGTATACGTTTTCAAACTTGATGGGACGCCCCTTGTACTGAAAGGTTACCCTGTGTTGCTCGTCAATTGCCAATATAACCACGTTTTTTACCCTTGCGCCACGTTGACGAAGGTAACTTTCTACCTTGCTTTTGCTGAAATTGTGCCTTGCCACGTCGTCATCCGACCACTTGCCGTCCAAAATTACCGGCACGGGCAGGGTTTGCTGCTCTTGACAAACCTCTTTGTTGGCAACAACCGTCAACTGTCCGTTGGTTTCCATTATGCCGTAGTCAACCTCCTCCAACGAAAAGTGATTGGTGGCACGCAATGTCTGCAGCAAATCGCCCACCTGCATGTTTAGCTGACGCAAGGCGTACACGTTGATGCCTTGCTTTTCAATAACCATTACGGGCTTGCCACTGATTACGCTTTGCATCTTTGTGTTTTTGGACATCAGCAAAATTGCCTGATGGATTACAAACATAGACAAGATTGCCACAATTCCGTAGGCTATGGGGATGGACCTATCCGACATTGGTATGCAGGCAAGCTCGGAAATTACCAGCGTAATTACCAGCTCAAAGGGCTCCATTTCGCCAATTTGACGCTTGCCCATGAGTCGCATAACCACCAATAAAACGGTAAACAATATAATTGCACGTAAAAAAATGATAATCATACGCCTATTGTTGACGTCAAACAAAATATTTATACACTTTTTTGCTTTTACAATTGACTAATGCTGCAAAATTTGGTACTATATACCTACAAGTACAGAGTAGAAATTTCGGGGTAAAGTGCCTTGCGTACAGGGAGTTGACGCAGGGACGAAAGTGACAAGCGCTGCCATCGATTTTTCGCATCCCGCTGTAATACATAGGACAAACTTTCTCTCCTTTGTGTACGAGGTGCAATTTTTTCCTGCTGTACTGTAAAGGAGTTTTTTATGCAGGAATACAAAAGTTGTTTTAGTAAAGGCTACTGGAAAAGTGCCTTTGGCGAGCTTAAAAACGTAAAATCCATTGCCGTTTGCGCCCTGTTTGTTGCGCTGCGCATTGCAGTAAAAGGCTTGCGTATCTACATTATCCCGGGCGTATTACAAATAGGCTTTGACTTCATCGTCAACTCGCTTGGCTCCATGATTTACGGGCCAATTTTGGCTCTGATAGGCGGGCTTATAAGCGACACAATTGGCGCATTTGTGTTTCCTTCCGGCACGTACTTTTTCCCCTATGCTTTAGTTGAAATGAGCAGCGGCTTTATATTTGCGCTGTTTTTGTACCGCAGCAAGCTGTCCGGACCAAGGATAATTTTGTCTCGCTTTACCGTTGTTGTGCTGTGCAACCTAATTTTTACACCCATTGTAAACTACTGGTTTGGCGTGTTTACCGACAACGTAAAGGCCATCAACTTTTTGTCACAAGCCCGCATCATCAAAAACGTGTGCTTGTTGCCTTTGGAAAGCCTAATTTTGATTTTGTTTTTGGGTGGTCTTTCCATACCACTTGTTAGATTGGGAACAATCCCCGAAACAAACAAAAAAATTAAGTTTGATGCAAAAACCATAGTTTTGATAGTTTCCCTTACAATACTTGCCGCTGCAGGGTTGGTGTTGTACTACCAATACAAAACAAAAGGATAGAATTTTTATGAAAAAATCTAAAAAGATACTACTATCCGTGCTGGCAGTACTGCTTGCGCTTGTGCTTGCCGTTGCAGGCTACTGCGCATACATTTTGCTTTCGTACTATCGCATTGAGGACAATCTCAACATAGAAGTTACCGATGGGACAAACGCAGTTGCCACCACCAACACAACCTACAAAATATCTACCTACAACGTGGGCTTTGGCGCATACAGCCAAGATTACTCCTTCTTTTTGGATAGTGGCTACAACCCAGACGGCAGCGTTGTTAGTGGCAAACACTCCACGGCAAAAAGCAAGGACGAGTGCTTGTTTAATATCAACGGCGCAATTGCAGCGGCCACAGCCTTAGACGTAGACTTTGCATTGTTTCAAGAGGTGGACGTCAAATCTACTCGCTCGTACAAGATTGACCAATACCAGCTTATCAAACAAGCCTTTGACGGCTACGACACCACCTTTGCAAGCAACTTTCACACGGCGTTTTTGCCCTACCCGTTGCACGATATGCACGGCAAGGTAAACGCAGGCCTTGCAACATTTAGCAAATACAACGTAACCAACAGCGTGCGCAAAAGCTTTACCGTTGCAACCGACCTAAGCAAGCTGTTTGACCTTGACCGATGCTTTAGCGCCAACTTTGTGCCTGTAGACAACGGCAAAACGTTGGTGATTGTAAACGTGCACATGTCTGCATACGACAAAGGTGGCGTGATTAGACAAGCTCAAAAGCAAGAGCTAAGCAGCTTTTTGCAAGAAATGGCAAAAGAAGGCCACTACGTAATTGTAGGTGGCGACTACAACCACGACTTGCTTGCCTACAACCCCAGCTACAGCTACACTCAAAGCCAATTTGCCTACAAGGACCAAATCCAACAACTACGTCCCGATTGGCTACAACAATTTTTTGACCAAGATGGCAACCACGGCTTGCCTAACAGCTACACCATTGTAGC
>JAFVXX010000163.1 GCA_017500905.1 Clostridia bacterium | reverse complement strand
TGCAACAAAGGGGTTACAACGCCAAATTCACAATCTCGAAAACTCCCCCTTCAGGACAAAGTTTGAGCACGTCTTGGACGAAATGACCGGCAACTCTGCAATTGGTATCATATCCGACTATGATCCACAGCCACTAATCATGCGCTCTCGCTTGGGAGTATATGCAATTTGTGTAGTAGGTAGAATAATCAACTCCGAGCAGCTTGTCAACGACTACTTTTCGGCAACGGGCGGACACTTCAACTCCATGAGTGGCAGTCTTATCAACGGCACGGAAATTGTCGGCGCACTAATTGGACAAAAGGACACCTTCGAGGAAGGTATTCGCTTTGCCCAAAGCGTAATTGACGGCACCTGCTCCATTTTGATACTAAAGGATGATGGCACGTTGATTGTTGCTCGTGATCGCTACGGTCGTGTGCCCGTGCTGCTGGGCAAAAGCTTGGATGACGACGGCTACGCAGTGTCGTTTGAGTCCTTTGCCTACAAAAAGATGGGCTTTGACGACTACATGGAGCTTGGCCCTTCGGAAATTGTGCAAATCACAGCCGATGGCGTAACACAGCTTGCACCTGCAACGGACGAAATGCGTATGTGCTCGTTTTTGTGGACGTATTACGGCTACCCAAACAGCAACTACGAGGGTGTCAACGTCGAGCTTATGCGTTACGAAAACGGCAAAATCATGGCGCAAAACGATCAAGAGCTGCTAAGCAACGTGCATTTGGATTACGCTTGTGGCGTTCCGGATTCCGGCATTTCGCACGCAATTGGCTACGCAAACGAAAGCAAGGTGCCATTTGCCCGTCCATATATCAAATACACGCCAACTTGGGCACGTAGCTTTTTGCTATCCAATGCCGAGGCTCGCAGCAAAATTGCCAAGATGAAGCAAATTGCCGTGCACGAGCTTATCAAGGACAAGGATTTGTTGTTTGTAGATGACAGCATTGTTCGTGGCACACAGCTTAAGGAAACGGTTGACTTTTTGAAAAACAACGGAGCAAAGTCGGTGCATATGCGTAGTGCTTGCCCACCAATTATGTATGGATGCAAGTACCTCAACTTTACCCGTGTAACAAGCGATATGGAGTTGCTTGCTAGACGCGTAGTTGTCGAGATAGAGGGCGAAGAGGGCTTGAAGTATCTAGACGAGTACAGTGATGGCAACACAGCGCGCGGCAAGGCACTTCGCAAATCCATTTGCGAAAAGTTTGGCTTTGACAGCTTGGAATTCCAAACAATCGAAGGGCTTAAAAAGGCAATTGGCATCGAGCCATGCAAGCTTTGCACCTACTGTTGGACAGGAAAGGAATAATCACGAAATTACAAGGAGAATAGTTTTATGAATAAATCCAGATCAGATAGTTACGCAGCAGCAGGCGTAGATATTACAGCCGGCTACAAAGCAGTAGAGCTTATGAAAAAGCACATTGCCCGCACCGTAGTAGGTGGCAAGGCAACAGATATCGGCGGCTTTGGCGGCTTGTTCGAGTTGGACCTTGCTGGCTACACTCACCCTGTACTAGTATCTGGTACAGACGGCGTAGGCACCAAGCTTAAAATGGCGTTTTTGATGGACAAGCACAACACCGTTGGTATCGACTGTGTTGCAATGTGTGTCAACGACGTAATTTGCTGTGGCGCAAAGCCATTGTTTTTCTTGGATTACATTGCATGTGGCAAAAACTTCCCCGAAAAAATCGCCTCCATTGTAGAAGGCGTTTGCGAGGGATGTGTGCAAAGTGGTGCACAGCTTATTGGTGGCGAAACAGCCGAAATGCCAGGCTTCTACCCAATTGACGAGTACGACCTTGCAGGCTTTGCAGTAGGTATCGTCGACAAAAGTAAGGTTGTAGACAACAAAACCATGAAGGCTGGCGACGTAATGATTGCTTTGCCAAGCAGTGGCGTACACTCCAATGGATTTTCACTTGTGCGCAAGGTGTTTGACGTCGAAAAGTGCGACCTAAAGGCTCCAAGAGCAGAGCTTGACGGCAAAAGCCTTGGCGAAACGTTGCTTACACCCACCAAAATCTACGTCAAAAGCGTGCTTGCCTTGTTAGACAAGGTTGCAGTAAAGGGCATTTCACACATCACAGGTGGTGGCTTTTACGAAAACATGCCTCGCTCCATCCCGGATGGCTTGGGCGTAGTAATCAACAAATCCGACGTCAAGGTTTTGCCAATATTCAAGCTTATCCAAAGCGAAGGCAACATTGACGAAAGAGATATGTTCAACACCTTCAACATGGGTGTCGGCATGAGCATCGTTGTAGACCAAGCCGACGTAGAAACAGCACTTCAAATCTTGCGTGACAACGGCGAGGACGCTTACGTTGTAGGCAAAATTGTCGAGTCTCAAGACAAGGTAACAATCAACTAACAGTAGGAGAAGTCAAGCTATGTCCTCAACCAAAAAGCAAGTCAACGTAGCAGTGCTTGTATCGGGTGGTGGCACCAATTTGCAGGCACTAATCGATGCGCAAAAAGCAGGCGTAATCACCGATGGCAAAATCGTGCTGGTTGTATCCAACAAGCAGGGCGCATACGCACTGCAGCGTGCCCAAGACAACGGCATTGATTGCGCAACCGTACTCAAAAAGGATTACGCAAGCCAGGTGGAGTTTGAGCAAGCAATCATCAATTTGTTTCAAGATTACTCCATCGATTTGGTAGTGCTTGCAGGCTTTTTGTCCATTTTGAGTCCACACTTCATCAACGCATACAGCAATCGCATCATCAACGTACATCCGTCCTTGATTCCATCCTTTTGTGGCAAGGGCTACTACGGACTTAAGGTGCACGAGGAGGCATTGAAGTACGGCGTCAAGGTGACGGGAGCAACGGTGCACTTTGTCAACGAAATACCCGACGGTGGACAAATCATATTGCAAAAGGCTGTGGCAATCAGACCAAACGACACGCCACAAAGCCTTCAACAACGTGTAATGAAGCTTGCCGAGTGGAAAATTTTGCCGCAGGCAGTACAAAAGGTTTCAAAACAAATTTTACAACAAAAGTAACAACAATTTTACAGGAGAACTGACATGAACGTTTATCACATCAACGACATTGCAACTTTGATCAAAGACAATCCATACGTAGGTCGTGGCATTGTAATTGGCAAAACGCCCGATGGCACACACAACGTAGTTGCCTACTTCATCATGGGTCGCAGCGAAAACAGCCGCAACCGTGTATTTGTAGAAAATGGCGAGGAGGTAATCATCCACCCATTTGATGCAAGCAAGGTAGAGGACCCAAGCCTAATCATCTACTCGCCAATTCGTAAGTATCAAAACAACCTAATCGTCACCAACGGCGACCAAACCGATACAATCTACGAAGGCCTTGAGCAAGGCAAGTGCTTTGCAAAGTCGTTGCGCAGCCGTCAGTTTGAGCCCGACTTTCCCAACTTTACACCACGCATCAGTGGTATGGTAACCTTTGACAAGGGTGACTTTACCTACCAAATGAGCATTTTGAAGTCGGTTGATGCCGAGGGCTCGGCTTGCACACGCCAAACCTTTGAGTATCCAGCCGTCAACGGCCTCGGTCACTTCATCCACACCTACGTTACAGACGGCAACCCCATCCCAACATTTGTTGGCGAGCCTGAGCGTGTTGCCTGTGAGGATGACATCGACCAATTTGCAACCAAGCTTTGGTGCGCACTAAATGCCAACAACAAAATCAGCCTGTATGTCCGTTACACCAACGTATTGACAGGCGAAATCAGTAACGTAATGATCAACAAAAACAACTAATCTAAGGAGAAACACCAGTATGAACGAATTTCAACTAAAGTACGGCTGCAATCCCAACCAAAAGCCATCTCGCATCTACATGAACGACGGAAGCGACCTTCCAATCCAAGTACTAAACGGCCGTCCGGGCTACATCAACTTTTTGGATGCCTTCAACAGCTGGCAGCTTGTAAAGGAGCTAAAGCAAGCAACCGGTCTTGTATGCGCAACAAGCTTCAAGCATGTTTCTCCAACGTCTGCAGCAGTAGGTAAGCCTTTGTCCGACAAGCTCAAAAAGGCATGCTTTGTCGATGACATCGAGGGCTTGGATGAGTCCCCACTTGCATGCGCATATGCCCGTGCACGTGGCACCGACCGTATGTCCTCCTTTGGCGATTGGATTGCATTGTCCGACGTTTGCGACCTAACCACTGCAAAAATCATCTTCCGTGAGGTGTCTGACGGCGTAATTGCACCGGGCTACACCAAGGAAGCGTTGGATCTACTTTGCCAAAAGCGCAAGGGTAACTACAACGTAGTACAAATTGATGAAAGCTACGTCCCTCAAGAAAAGGAAACAAAGCAAGTATTTGGTATCACATTTGAGCAAGGACGCAACAACTTTGTAATCAATCGAGAGCTACTTTCAAACATAGTTACACAAAACACCAATTTGCCTGATGACAAGGCAATTGATCTAATCATTTCCTTGATCACACTCAAGTACACCCAATC
This sequence comes from Clostridia bacterium, assembly GCA_017500905.1. Taxonomy (GTDB): domain Bacteria; phylum Bacillota; class Clostridia; order Christensenellales; family CAG-314; genus RGIG5495. Next base: position 3,038 of record JAFVXX010000163.1, on the reverse strand, counting down.
CAACTCGGTATGCTTTGCAACCGACGGACAAGCAATCGGCGTAGGCGCAGGACAACAATCACGCATTCACTGCACACGTCTTGCAGCTCAAAAGGCCGATTTGTGGCATCTTCGCCAACACGACAAGGTGCTTGGTCTTCAATTTGCCGAGGGCGTTGGCCGTCCCGAGAAAAACAACATCATCGACATCTACTTGTCGGATGATGCCGACGACGTTTTGGGCGACGACGTATGGCAAAAGTACTTTGCAGTACGTCCCGAACCATTTACCGTGGCAGAAAAAAAGGCATATTTGTCTACAATTACAGGAGTATGTGTAGGTAGTGATGCATTTTTCCCATTTGACGACAACATCGAGCGTGCTCGCAAAAGTGGCGTAACCTACGTTGCAGAGCCGGGTGGCTCGGTGCGTGACGACATCGTAATTGAAACAGCAAACAAGCACAACATGGTAGTTGCATTCACAGGAATGCGCCTATTCCATCACTAATACAATCAAGGAGCAGCAGCAATGAAGGTACTAGTAATAGGTGGTGGTGGCAGAGAGCACGCAGTAATTAAATCTCTCAAGAAAAACCCAACCATCACACAACTTTACGCATTGCCGGGCAATGGTGGTATTGCTCGTGACGCCATCTGCGTTGACATATCGGCAAAGGATGTAGACGGCGCAGTAAGCTTTGCAGTACAAAACAAAATCGACTACGTTGTGGTCACCCCCGACGATCCACTTGTACTGGGCATGGTAGACGCCATGAACAACGCAGGTATTGCATGCTTTGGCCCAAACAAGGCGGCAGCAATCATCGAGGGCAGCAAGGCTTTTTCTAAAAATTTGATGAAAAAGTACAACATCCCAACAGCCACCTACGAGGTATTCAGCGACGAAGCAAAGGCTTTGGCGTATCTGGAAACAGTCAGCCTACCCATCGTCATCAAGGCTGATGGCCTTGCGCTTGGCAAGGGCGTAATCATTGCCGAAACGTTGGACGATGCCAAGCAAGCCGTTCACTCCATGATGAGTGACAAAATATTTGGCTCAAGCGGTGACAATGTTGTAATTGAAGAGTTTTTGACAGGTCCCGAGGTTTCCGTTTTGGCATTTACCGATGGCAAAACGCTTGTTCCAATGGTATCATCCATGGATCACAAGCGTGCTTTGGACGGCGACAAGGGGCTAAACACGGGTGGCATGGGCACAATTGCCCCCAATCCATATTACACCAACCAAATTGCACAGCAATGTATGGAAACAATTTTCCTTCCTACAATGCACGCAATGAACGCCGAGGGACGCACCTTCAAGGGCTGCTTGTACTTTGGCTTGATGCTTACCCCCAACGGTCCAAAGGTAATCGAGTACAACTGTCGCTTTGGCGATCCCGAAACTCAAGTAGTTTTGCCACTTTTAGAGAGCGACTTGCTTACAATCATGCAAGCCGTCACCAACGAAACGCTTGACCAAGTGGAAGTAAAGTTTTCTAACGGCAGTGCTTGTTGCGTAGTAGTGGCTTCACAAGGCTACCCACAAAGCTACCAAAAGGGCTACGAAATCACCATTGACGAGTCGGTACAAGACAACGTGTTTGTTGCAGGTGCCAAGGCCGTAGAGGGCAAGCTTGTCAACTCAGGTGGCCGTGTATTGGGTGTCACAGCAACAGCCGACACCTTGCCACAAGCCATTGCAAAGGCGTACGAAAACGTAGAAAAAGTTCATTTTGCCAATGCTTATTGCCGTAAGGACATTGGTCAAAAGGCACTCAAGGTTGTTTTGGAGGAAAACTAATGGTATATCGTATATTTGTCGAAAAACGTCAAGGCTTGGCGCACGAAGCAAGTGGTCTTTTGGACGAGCTAACAAATTTGTTGGGCATCAGCACTCTCACAAGCGTTCGTGTGCTAAACAGATACGACGTCGAAAACATTTCACAGGATTTGTTTCAAAGCGCCGTCCACTCGGTGTTTTCCGAGCCTCAATTAGATTACACCTACACAAGCTTGCAAACAAATGCAGGTGACGTAGTGTTTGCCGTAGAGTACTTGCCCGGTCAGTTTGACCAACGTGCCGACTCTGCAGCGCAATGCATACAAATCATTTCCTGTGGCGAAAAGCCACTTATTCGCACGGCAAAGGTGTACGTATTAGAGGGCAATTTGACGGAGGGCCAGGTTGCCGAAATCAAAAAGTACGTCATCAACCCCGTCGAAGCACGAGAAGCGTCGCTTGACCTTCCACAAACACTCAAGGTCAACTATGAAATCCCAACGGAAGTTGCAACCCTCAACGGATTTTGCGACATGACGGGCGAGCAGCTTACAGAGTTTTTGTCCAACTACGCACTTGCAATGGACAAGGATGACCTTTTGTTTTGCCAAAAGTACTTCCAAAGCGAACGTAGGGACCCAACCATCACGGAAATCAGGATGATTGACACCTATTGGTCGGATCACTGCCGTCACACAACCTTCAACACAACCATTGACAACGTAACGTTTGAAGACGAGCTGTTGCAACAAACCTATCAAGATTACCTCAACACTCGCAAGGCGCTTGGCAGAACCAAGCCCATCAACTTGATGGATATTGGCACGCTTGCAGGCAAGTACCTCAAAAAGACGGGCCAACTAAGTAAGCTTGACGAGTCTGAGGAAATAAACGCATGCACGGTCAAAATCAACGTTACAATTGACGGAAAGGAAGAGCCATGGCTTTTGCTTTTCAAAAACGAAACACACAATCACCCAACCGAAATCGAGCCGTTTGGTGGCGCAGCAACCTGTATTGGTGGTGCAATCCGTGACCCGTTGTCGGGACGTAGCTACGTATATGCAGCAATGCGTGTAACGGGTGCAAGCAATCCACTTGTCCCTGTTGCCGACACCATCAAGGGCAAGCTTCCTCAACGCAAAATTGTGCAAACGGCAGCAGCAGGCTACTCGTCCTACGGCAACCAAATTGGTCTTGCAACGGGCATGGTAGACGAAATCTATCACCCAGGCTATGTTGCAAAGCGTATGGAAATTGGCGCAGTAATTGC
>JAFVXX010000162.1 GCA_017500905.1 Clostridia bacterium | reverse complement strand
GGCAAAGGCAAAGGAGGTGCAGCCAACGTGAAAGTAGCTTAGCTTGTGCTTGAATATCAGCATCAAATCACCAATCCAGGCAAGAAGCAAGCCCATAAGCGCAACGGCATCACGTAGTAGCCAGCCGTTGATTGCAACGTAATAGGTGCCTACACCCAAAAAGGTTGTAGACAGAATCATCTTGACTATTCCACGGAGAGGTTGCCCTACGCCCGTTGCCTTGAAGGTCATATACGCCAGCATCAATACGGCATAAGCTACAAGTACTACTTTCATTTTGTCTCCTAACTATATTATACACTAATATTAGTGGAATATCAATGACTATTTTTTCATTAATAAACTTGTTTCACTATTATTTTTTGATTTTGTATTGACATTGGCTGCTTTGTTTGGTATAATTGAAGCATAAATTGACTACACTATACGAAGGAAAATGTGGGAGCAATCCCGTGTCCATTTTGCCTTTTTGCAAGTTGACGACAGACTAATATTAGTTTGTCGTTTTTTTACAGTTGGAGGGGTTTTTGTGAACGTACAAAACAACAAAAAAGCTTTGTCATACGTTTTGCTTGTGCTGACTACACTCTTTTGGGGTGCAGGCTTTGTGTTTAACAACATGGCTGTCGAAGCAAATGCCCCTACAGGCTTTGTAAACACAGTCAGGTTTGCCGTTGCTACGCTGCTTGTAGGATTGATTTTTGGCAAAAGAATTGTAACCAACAAAAAAACACTTTTGTACGGCGCAATTGGTGGCGCATCGCTTGCCTGCGCATTTTGCTTGCAGTACTTTGCGCTGGGCTTTACTACTCCTGCAAACAACAGCTTTTTTACCTCCATCTACATTGCATTTGTGCCAATTTTTTACTGGATTACTGCAAAAAAGCGTCCAAATTGGACCATGTTTGTGGGCGTTGCAGTTGCCATTGCAGGGCTTGCCATACTAAACTTTGGCAACACGCCCGATGTTGCTCACAAGCCAAAGGAGTGGCTGGGCAATTTGTTGACGATTGGCTCGGCTGTGTTTTTTGCAATACAAATTGTTGTAACCGACAAGGCACTTAGCAGCAATACGGTGGACACTGCCTCCCTTACATTTTGGCAGATTGCAATGACGGCTGTATTTTCGGCGCTGTATACTGCAGCTTTTGAGGTGCACACCACCAACTGGGCTGCACTTGATTGGAAGGCGCTTGCCATCGCCTTGGCGTATTTGGCCGTGCTGGGCACGGGCTTTGCCTATCCGTCGCAAATATTTGCGCAAAAGCATTTGCATCCGGCAACCTGCTCGCTGATTATGTCGCTTGAGGGCGTTGTGGGCGCAATTGCAAGCGTGATTGCACGCATCGACCACTTTAGCTGGTATTTGCTGGTGGGTGGCCTGCTGGTTACACTTTCCATTGTGATTGTCGAGGTGCTGCCATACTACCTAAACAAACTGCGAAAGTAACTAAACACAAAAAGTAAAGAGAGGACAACTCGGCTTGTAGCCGAAAGCGTCCTCTCTCTTTTTTTTTGTTGCAGCTTAGTGTTGCGTTGCTTTGCTTAGCAAAAAGGTGTGGAGTGACTGCCTTGGCAATCCAACCTTACTTTCCCAAGCCTGACAATGCGCACCGTCACAAGCTGCAGCTTGCTGAAAGGGGCAATTAAGCTGTGCTCCTTTTGCATTTTTGTGGTGTTGTCACTTTGTTATATTAGTAGTTTTTGGCGTTGTGATGGTAGCCTCTGTCGTTGTTGCAGGTGCAGCAAAGACAAAACTTGTTGGCAACAAGCCAAACAGCCATAAACACGCCAGCAATGCCTACCAAAATGTAGATTGCCATTTCCAACCACTTGACGCCCATTGTAATCCAGCTGACCAAGTTGAAGTTGAAAATACCAATCAGTAGCCAATTTAGCGCACCAACAATTACTAATATCAATGCAATTACGCTAAATACGTTGCATGCCTTTTTCATAGTTGTCCTCCTTGATGTTGTCGTTGGAGTTAGTTTGCTCAATTTTAGTTGGGTTATGCACCTAATTTTGTTGCAAAAATTTGTTTTTGGCTTTATAATATAATTGAAGCTTTGCTTTGGATGGTAGTAGACCACCCATCCTACAAAAAAACTACGGAGATGTCGGCGTGGTTTGCCGACTTTGTTTGTTATGAAAAACATTACCAAATTTGTGTGCTTTAATGCGCTTGTTGCTGCGCTTTACGTGGTGTTTAGCCTGCCGTTTGGAACAATTTCCACTGCAAGTGGATTGCAATTTAGGCCGTCCGAGGCATTGACGGTGCTACCTGCATTGTGTCCCTACACCGTTGTTGGGCTTACAATTGGGTGCGCAATTAGCAATCTTACGTCAGCATTTGGCGTAGCAGACGTTGTTTTGGGATCGTTGGTTACTTGTGTGGCAGGGCTGTTGTGTTGCCTAAAGCCCTTTACAAAGCCCTACACGGCACAACTCCCACCTATTGTGCTAAACGCTGTGTTTTTGCCCCTTGTTTGGTTTGTTTCGGCAGGGCAGGCCAGCATTGAGGTGTACCTTGTAAATGCAGCAAGCCTTTTGCTGACACAATCTGTAGTGCTGTACGTGTTGGGCACTCCGTTGTACCTGTTTACTCAAAAAAAATTGTTGCCCATGCTTAGCTTGGAGCAATGAAGGAGCATAAAATGAAAGCAATTTTGACCGTAATTGGACAAGACAAGCCGGGGATCATTGCCGGTGTATCCACATTTTTGGCGCAACACAACGTCAACATTGAGGACATCAGCCAAACAATTTTGCAGGACAAATTTACCATGATTATGATGGTAAACGTTGCTAATTGTGACGTGGAGTTTGGCACTCTTGTTGCACAAAGCGAACAACTTGGCAAACAAATCGGCGTGGCAATTTCCATCCGTCACGAAGATATTTTTAATGCGATGCACACAATTTGACCTATGCTTAATACAAACAACATCCTTGAAACCATCAATATGGTAGAAAAAGAGCACTTTGACGTGCGCACCATCACCATGGGCTTGTCGCTGTTTGGTTGCATCCGTGCAACTGCAAAGGAGACGGCAACTGCCGTGTACGACCTTGTTTGCAAGCGTGCACAAAAATTGGTTGAAACGGGCGAAAAGCTTAGCATTCAGTACGGCGTGCCCATTGTAAACAAGCGTGTTTCCGTTACGCCTGCAAGCCTTATCTGTGCAAACTTCCCCGGGGAGGAATTGCTTGTGGCAAAGGCCCTTGACAATGCCGGCAAGGCTGTTGGCGTGGACTTTTTGGGTGGCTACAGCGCACTTGTGCACAAGCAAATGACGGCGTTTGAAAGGTCTTTTATCAACTCTATTCCCGAAGTGCTTGCCACCACCGACATTTTGTGCTCGTCGGTAAACATTGGCTCGACAAGGGCAGGTATCAACATGGATGCCGTGGCTTTGATGGGCAAAATAATTAAGCAAACGGCAGGCTTGACGGCTGACCGTGATGGCTTTGGCTGTGCAAAGCTTGTTACATTTTGCAACGCTGTGGAGGACAATCCCTTTATGGCGGGGGCATTCCACGGAGTGGGCGAGGGCGACGCAGTAATTAGCGTTGGCGTATCTGGCCCGGGCGTTGTGCACAATGCATTGAAGCACCATCCCGATGCAGATTTGACGGAGGTTGCCGAAATAATTAAAAAGACGGCATTTAAGATTACTCGTGTGGGACAACTGATTGCCGACAAGGCAAGCGAAGCCTTGGGCGTATCTAAGGGCATTGTTGACCTTTCGCTTGCGCCTACACCACTGATTGGCGACAGCGTTGGACACATTTTGGAAGAAATTGGGCTTGGACAAGTGGGCACTCACGGTACAATTGCCTGCCTTGCACTGCTTAATGATGCAGTCAAAAAGGGTGGCATAATGGCAAGCAGCCGTGTTGGTGGCTTGTCGGGCGCCTTCATCCCTGTAAGCGAGGATGCAGGCATGATTGACGCCGTATCCAGTGGTTGCCTAAACTACGAAAAGCTGGAGGCAATGACATCCGTTTGTAGCGTGGGAATTGATATGGTGGCTGTGCCCGGGGATACCTCTGCCGAAACAATTAGCGCAATGATTGCCGACGAGGCTGCCATTGGCATGGTAAACAACAAGACAACGGCTGTGCGTGTGATACCTGTTCCAAACAAAACGGTGGGGGACGTCGTCCATTTTGGAGGGCTTTTGGGTAGCGCACCTATCATTGCAGTAAACAAAAGTTCGTCTGCAAAATTGATTGGCCGTGGAGGTAGAATCCCTGCACCAATACACGGTAACAAAAACTAACAACACAAGGACAATGCGTGGGCGTTGTCCTTTTTTTCTACGTCTAGTTGACAAATGTGGGGGGTATGATATAATGTATTTATATCATAAAATCTAGGAGTAATTTATGAAAACATCAAAATTGTTGGCTCTTGCACTTGCAACTTTGCTTGCCTTGAGCAGCTTTGCTTTTGTTGGCTGTGGTAAACCTGACTACTCAACAAGCAGCGAAGGATTGGAATTTAAACTTAACGATGACGAAACAGGATACGTTCTTACTGGCTTGGGTACTTGCACAGAAGAAGAAATTGTAGTTACCAACTACAACGACCTTCCTGTTTACGAAATTGCATACCGCGCATTTGCAGACTGCACAACACTGGAAAGTATTGTTCTTGGTAAATATCTAGAGTACGTTGACTCTTGGGCGTTTGAAGGTTGCACAAACTTGAAAAAGGTAACTTTTTTAGGCACAATTGACGACTGGGTACAAATTTACTTTTACAACGATTACTCAAACCCATTAGAATTGGCAGAAAGCTTGTACATTGACGGCAAACTTGTAACAGAAGCAAGAATTACTACAGCAGACCATATCGATGGCTACAATTTGTCAAACTACGGCAAGCTTAAAAATGTTTATATTGGTAGCAGCGTAGAATACATTGTCGGTGACGCATTTATTGGATGCGAAAATCTAGAAAGCATCCAAGTTGATGAAGCAAACACGGATTTTAAGTCTGTAGATGGTTGCTTGTACGGAGTTTACCCATCAATTTACGATACGGTAATATACAAATTGGCGAGATATCCAAGTGCAAAAAAGGGTACTACTTTTACTATGCCTGACTTTGCAACGGGTATTGAATTTATGGCCTTTGAAGGAGCAACAAACTTGAAGGAAGTTTCAATTGGGGCAAATATAAACTACATAGCTTCAGCACCTTTTTTAAATTGTACTAATTTGGAAAAGATCAACGTTGACAGCAACAATGCAAATTTTTATTCAGTTGACGGTGTTTTGTACTCAAAAGAATACTATATGGATTGTTTGATATCCTACCCAGCAGGCAAAAAAGACACGACGTTTGTAATTGATCAAAACACTTTTATGCTTGCACAATTTGCTTTTACCAATGCTAAAAACATAACTAAACTAGTATTTTTGACAACAGAGTTGATAAGCGGCGGTTATCACACTTTTGAAGGATGCACCAACCTTACGGAAGTATTTTTCATTGGCAACAAATCGCAATGGAGCTCAATTAGAATGACAATTGCTCACGACGGAACTTTCCCAGATGTAACCGTGTATTACTACAGCGAAAATCAACCGACAGATAGCGGAAACTACTGGCATTACGTAAACGACGTACCAACAAAGTGGTAATAAAAATCTTAATTACAAATAAAAAAGGGCTTCTCGGATGAGAAGTCCTTTTTGTTTGGTTTAGTATTAGAACAAGCCACTGATTTTGCCGTCTTCGTCAACGTCGATTTTTTCGGCTGCTGGTACTTTTGGTAGGCCGGGCATTGTCATGATGTCGCCTGTTAGTGCAACAATGAAGCCTGCACCTGCAGACACCTTGACGCTGCGTACGGTAACTACAAAGTCCTCCGGTGCGCCAAGCTTAGCAGGGTCGTCACTAAAGCTATATTGCGTCTTTGCCATACATACAGGGATGTTGCCGTAGCCAAGGGACTCCAACGTTGCAATTTGCTTTAGCGCTGCAGGGGTGAAGTTGACGTCCTTGCCACCATATACACGTTGTACTACCAAGCGAATTTTTTCTTGGATGGAAACGTCAAGTGGGTAGCTGAAGGAGAAGTCGTTTGGTTGCTCGCAAAGGCGAACAACTTCCTTAGCAAGCTCGACACCACCATTGCCACCATCTGCCCATACGGTAGAAAGCACTACGTTGACGCCAAGAGCCTTGCACTTTTCGATTACAAGGTTGATTTCGGCATCGGTGTCGGTTGGGAAACGGTTGACTGCTACTACGCAAGGCAATTTGTACACGTTGGTGATGTTGGATACGTGGCGAAGTAGGTTTGGAATACCCTTTTCCAATGCAACCAAGTCCTCGGTGCCAAGCTGTGTCTTTTGCAAGCCTCCGTGCATCTTTAGCGCACGGACGGTTGCTACCATTACTACTGCACTTGGTGTCAAGCCTGCGTAACGGCATTTGATATCAAGAAACTTTTCGGCACCCAAATCTGCGCCAAAGCCTGCTTCGGTGATGGCGTAGTCGCCTAATCTCATTGCCATACGTGTAGCAATTACGGAGTTGCAGCCGTGTGCAATGTTTGCAAATGGGCCACCATGGACAAATGCAGGTGTGCCTTCCAGGGTTTGTACCAGGTTGGGCTTCAATGCATCCTTCAAAAGTGCCGTCATTGCGCCTACTGCGTTTAGTTGACCTGCTGTAACAGGCTTTTCGTCGTAGGTGTAGGCAACAACAATGCGAGAAAGGCGTTCCTTCAAATCTGTAATGGAGCTTGCAAGGCAAAATACTGCCATGATTTCCGATGCAATGGTGATGTCGTAGCCGTCTTCACGTGGTACACCGTTTACTCTGCCACCAAGACCATCAGTTACGAAACGAAGTTGACGGTCGTTCATATCTACGCAACGTCTCCAAGTGATACGGCGTGGATCAATGTTGAGTGCGTTGCCTTGGTAGATGTGGTTGTCTAACATTGCTGCCAAAAGGTTGTTTGCTGCGCCAATTGCGTGGAAGTCGCCTGTGAAATGCAGGTTGATATCTTCCATTGGCACTACTTGAGCGTATCCACCACCTGCTGCGCCACCTTTTACGCCAAATACAGGGCCAAGGGATGGCTCACGAAGGGCAACGACTACGTTTTTACCAATCTTTGCCAAGCCATCAGACAAGCCGATTGTTGTTGTGGTTTTTCCTTCGCCTGCCGGGGTTGGAGTGATTGCCGTAACAAGTACAAGCTTACCATCCTTGTTGGTGCGCTCTTTTAAAAGGTTGTAATCTACCTTTGCTTTGTACTTGCCGTATTGCTCGACGTACTTGTCGTCCAAGCCAAGCTTGTCTACAATTTTGGTGATTGGTTCCAGTTTGGTTTGTTGTGCAATTTCGATGTCTGTTAGGTATGCCATTGTGATTTATTTTCTCCCTTTAAAATATTTTACTGCAGAATCAAACATTTTCATGTCGTAGATGCCATCTACGTTTTTGTAAAGTCCGTTGCCAATACGCTCGCTGTGGCCCATCTTGCCAAATACACGGCCATCAGGCGAGGTGATACCCTCGATTGCGTAAACGGAATCGTTTGGATTAAAGCGCACGTCGCTGGTTGCGTTGCCGTCAAAATTGACGTACTGCGTTGCAATTTGTCCGTTGGCTGCAAGCTGAGCAACAAGCTCGTCACTTGCGAGGAAACGTCCTTCGCCGTGCGAAATTGGTACAGTGTACACGTCGCCTACGTTGGTTGCTGCCAGCCATGGGGACTTGTTGGATGCAACACGCACTCTTACAAGCTTGGATTGGTGACGAGAAATTGTGTTGAATGTCAAGGTTGGGCAGTTTTCGTCGGTGTCGATGATTTTGCCATAGGGCACAAGGCCAAGCTTGATAAGCGCTTGGAAGCCGTTGCATACGCCACACATCAAGCCGTCACGGTTGTTTAGAAGGTTGTGCACTTCCTCCTTGACTGCTTGGTTTTTGAAAAATGCCATGATAAACTTGCCCGATCCATCCGGCTCGTCACCACCAGAGAAGCCACCTGGTACAAAGATCATTTGAGAGGTTGCTACCTTTTTAGCAAATTCGTCAACGGACTTTGCTACCGAATCTGGCGTTAGGTTGTTGATTACAAAAATATCAGCTTCGGCACCTGCATCACGCATTACCTTTGCTGTGTCGTACTCGCAGTTTGTGCCCGGGAATACCGGTATTACTACCTTTGGCTTTGCTACCAAAATTTTTGGCGCTGCGATAGGTTGCTTGTTTTCGTAGCTGAAGTTGGTGTAGATTGCGTTGTTTGCCTTTTCCTTGGTTGGGTAGACGGACTCCAGCTTGCCTTCGTACAAATCAACAAGGGTTGCCGTTTCTACCTTTTCGCAGCCATAAGTAAACAAGCCGTCGTTTGTAACTGTTCCAAGCAAAGTGCCGTCCAAAGCACAATTACTTTCTACAACAAATGCACCATAGTTGTAGCCAAACAATGTGTCAAGCGTGACGTTGGAATCAAAATTGAAGCCAAAGCCGTTGCCAAGGCTCATTTTTAGTACACCCTCGGCTACGCCACCGTAGGTTGGTGTCCACATAGAAAGCACCTTGCCACTTTTGTTTAGTTGGTAAACCTTGGCAAACAATTGCTTAAGCGAATCGGCCGTTGGCAATCCGTCCTTGCCGTAGGTTGGTTGTAGCAGGTAAACATTGTTGCCTGCTTGCTTGAAGTGGTTGGACACTACGTCGCTTACCTTGTTGGTTGTTACTGCAAAGGATACAAGTGTTGGAGGCACGTCGATATCTTCAAAGCTGCCACTCATGCTGTCCTTGCCACCAATTGCTGCAACGCCAAGCTGCATTTGGGCACGGAATGCGCCCAGCAATGCGCTAAACGGCTTGCCCCAACGCTCCTTGGACTTGCCAAGCTTTTCAAAGTATTCTTGGAAGGTCAAATAAACGTCGTCAAAGGATGCGCCCGTAGCAATTAGCTTTGCAACACTTTCGACCACGGCAAGATATGCGCCGTGATATGGCGATTGCTCGGTTGCAAAGGGGTTGTAGCCCCAAGACATAAACGAGCAAGTGTCGGTATGCTTTTGCTCTACAGAAATTTTGTGTACCATTGCTTGGATTGGTGTGCGCTGTGTTGCACCACCAAATGGCATAAGCACCGTGCCTGCACCAATTGTGGAGTCAAATCTCTCGGACAAGCCACGCTTGGAGCATACGTTGAGGTCGCTTGCCAAATTGCAGTAGCCTTGCACAAAGTTGGTTGGAATTGCTTTGCTTACGTCGCCTGCCTTTGCAGTTTGCACTTCGACGTGCTTTTCAGCGCCGTTGCTGTTTAGAAATTCACGAGAAATGTCGCAAATTACTTTGCCATTCCAATGCATTACGAGGCGAGGGCTTTCGGTGACTGTTGCAACAACGGTTGCTTCCAAGTTTTCGCTGTTGGCTAATGCAATAAATTTGTCTACGTTGGATTTGTCTACGACAACTGCCATACGCTCTTGCGACTCGGAAATGGCAAGCTCGGTGCCGTCCAAGCCGTCGTACTTTTTGGGGACTGCGTTTAGGTTGATATTTAGTCCGTCGGCAAGCTCGCCAACTGCAACCGATACGCCACCTGCGCCAAAGTCGTTGCAACGCTTGATCATGCGACATGCATCGCCATTACGGAACAAACGTTGAATCTTGCGCTCCTCGGGTGCATTGCCCTTTTGCACTTCGGCACCACAGGTTTCTAATGAAGACAAGGTGTGCTTTTTGGAAGAACCTGTTGCGCCACCACATCCGTCACGGCCGGTGCGACCACCAAGCAAAATTACTACGTCACCATCTTGTGGGCGCAAACGAATTACGTTTTCCTCCGGTGCTGCTGCAATACTGCGCCAATTTCCATACGCTTTGCAACATAGCCTGGGTGATAGGTTTCGTCT